>CAJYHD010000029.1 GCA_913773715.1 uncultured Sphingobium sp. | reverse complement strand
AAGTAGGCGTTGCTGGTCTGCTGACGCTGGGGCCCCTCACCCTTTGCGTGGCCGGTCTTCACCGTTCGACGCACCCAGTTTATGATCCTAGCCGTTCGCAGTTTGAACAACTGGCGTACGACAGTGCGGCGCGAGAGGCGGCTTCGCCTTGCGATCTCGTCGAGTGACGGATCGCACCGGCCTGTCTTACCATCCATCACGCTAAAAAGGGCTTGCAGCACTGCCTTGGCGTTCATCGAAATTGGGAGCTGCTTGCCGGCCTCGCGTATGTGGAGCGAGTACCCGACGACGGCGTTCGTGAAGGCGTCAAAAAACTTCAGCGCGTTGCCGTTGTTCGGCGATCGATCCCAGTGGATCGTCGCTACCTGGGCCTTCGAGTCTTCAACGTCGTAGCTATTTCGCCACGTTCCTGGCTCTCCTCCGCGGCCGATCATGCTCGGCCTCCGTCGGCTTTGCACGCCATGGCCGTTCCGCCGGCAGCAGCGAATGTGGTGCGACAAAACCGTCCATCAGGAGGTCCGCCCAATCCTGTGCGATCTCGCGCCGTCGCGGTAGATACAGCGCGCGATTGTAGACCGGTTCGACGCCTTGTTGGGTGTGTGCGAGCATGAGATCGATGATCGCTCGATCGCGTTCCTGGTCCTCCAAGGCCGCTCGCTCGTTCATAATGGTCGAGAAGGTCGAGCGCCAGCCATGTGGAACGTGAAGACCGGTGAATCCCGCGTCCCGGTAGAGCTTGCTCAGTGTGCTGTCGCTGATTGGGCGCCGCCAGCCTCCGGTGCCGGGGAACAGCCACGAAGGGCCGTCCTTGGCGCGACAAGCGAGACTCTCTCCGATCGCGGCTTTCGCCACGGCAGCGGCCTGATGTGACAACGGGAGGACGAACTCCCAAGTGATGTCGCGCTTCTGGGCGCGGGTCAGCTTCATTTTCTCCGCCGGGATCCGCCAGATCGGCGCCGAGCCGTCCAGATCCTCGAACTCCTGCTTCTCGGCCAACCGCACCACTCCAGGGCGTGCCGCCGTCAAGGCGAGAAGCCGGGAAGCTAGCAAGGTCGACCAGTGTGTGCTCGGCAGGTCCTCGATTGCGGCCTGAACCTTCCGAGCACTTGCGATCTTGATCATCGCCGGACGTAGCTTCGGATCTGTGGGCGCAAGAGCCTTCCGGATCACCGCTGCTGGGTCTGTCTCCGCAAGGCCCGAAGCGATGGCCCAGACGAAGATGTCGGAGACGTGGTTCCGAACGCGATGCGCCATATCGTGAGCGCCGCGTTTCTCGATCGCCCTGATCACAGTGAGGACCATCGGCGGCGTTATGCCGCGGATAGACTTCGACCCGAGAGCCGGAAAGACGTTGTTCTCCAGCCTGCTGAGGATGGCGGCCGCATATCGCTCGTTCAGGGACGTCGATTTCACCGCGTACCAAGCCCGCGCGACTTTCTCGAAGCTGTCCAAGGCGTCCGCTATTGCTTGAGCCTTCCGAGACTGCTTCTCCGCAGACGGATCGAGCCCCTCGCGGAGTTGGTGCAAGGCTCGGTCGCGGGCTTGGCGCGCTGCGGTTACTGAGATTTCGGGATAGGGTCCGATGGAGAGCTTCTTTTCCTTGTCGGCGAAACGGTACTTCATGCGCCAAAGCTTCGAGCCCGAAGGCTTCACAAGCAGGTACAACCCTCGCTCGTCGAACAGCTTTCGGTCTTTCTCGCCTGGAGTCGCTTTCCGGCAGGCAACGTCCGTCAGCATACAGGGAGGGCCCCGGGGCCCCAAAAAGGGCCCCACTTACACTTGCGCTTGGATGAGACAGGCTGCGATAGCATGAGCTGCGTTTCGCAGATAACCGCCTAGAACTGCAAGGGTTCCGAGCTTGGTTGAGACACGCTGAGCATCGAAATTGGATGCCCGACAAGGGCACGCAAACCTGAGCGAAGACAGTAGCTTAGATCGTCTAACCAACAAAATCGACCCTAGCTTTTCTGCGGCCTTCCGAATGGGCTTGGCTAGACATTTGGAGGTGCGCTGATGACTACGCGCAACCCGTTCTCGGACGGCTCCAATGTGATCCCCATAGGCGCGACCGAAATGTTCGACCTGATCGATCCAGGCGCATGGAGTGACGTTGAGCCACCTGCCCGCGAGTGGATGCTGGAGGGCTGGCTCCCGCGCCGTCGCGCTGGCTACCTCACTGGAGCAGGCGGCGCGGGGAAGTCTCTGTTCGGCCAGCAGCTCGCCACTTGCATCGCGCTTGGCATTCCGTTCCTTGGCCTGGGTACCACACAGGCTTCGGCAATTTACCTGACGGCCGAAGATGACCATGACGAGCTGCAGCGAAGGCAGCGCGCGATATGCCGCCAGCTCAACGTCAGTGAAGCCGACCTAAGCATGAAGTTCTTCCCGATCTCGCTGTTCGGGAGAGCGAGCAACGAGATGGTGGCCTACGATCGCGATGCCGGCATGGTCACACTGCCAGCTTGGCAGATGCTGAAGAACACTGCGCGCATGACGCTGACCAAGCTCATCGTGCTGGATAATGTGTCGCACATCTTCGCCGGCAGCGAGATCGACGGCACTGTTCTGCTAATCGGTCACCCTAACAAGCAAGGGGATGCTTATTCAGGATCGACCGCCTGGGAGAACGCCTTTCGCGCGCGCCTCTACTTCGACGCGCCGAAGGACGCACACAGCGACCCTGACGCTAGGCAACTCTCCCTCCCGAAAGCCAACTACGCACGCAAGGGTGCTGCGATTGATGTCCGCTGGTACGAGGGCGCCTTGGTTCGGGATGATGAGCTACCCGCCTCCATTGCCGAGCAGATCAGGCAGGTATCTGCGCACACGGCGGCAAACGACGCCTTCCTGCGCTGCCTAGACGTCGCAACGGAACAGAAGCGGGCAG
>CAJYHD010000028.1 GCA_913773715.1 uncultured Sphingobium sp. | reverse complement strand
TGCGATCCGCACCCTGCCGCCCTATTATGACGATGCGCTCTATATCGATGCGCTGAAGACCCAATTGCAGGGGCAACTCGCCGCGCTCGACTTCGAGCCCGAGGCGGTGGTCGCCAGCTTCCACGGGATGCCGCAGCGGACGCTGGAACTGGGCGATCCCTATCACTGCCATTGCCGCAAGACCGCACGGCTGCTGGGCGAGGCGATGAAGGATACGCTGGGCGACCGCGAACTGCTGGTCGCGTTCCAGTCGCGATTCGGGCGCGCTAAATGGCTGGAGCCCGCGACCGACACGGTGCTCGAATCGCTGCCGGGGCGCGGCATCCGCAAGGTGGCAATCCTGGCACCGGGCTTTTCCGCCGACTGTATCGAGACGCTGGAAGAACTGGCGATTCGCGGACGCGAAAGTTTCGAGGGGGCAGGCGGGACCCATTTCGCCTATCTCCCGTGCCTTAACGACAGTGATGTCGGTGTCGCGATGCTACGCGGATTGATCGAACGCGAGCTTCAGGGCTGGTTGCCGTAACGTAATATTGCGTTTCACCCGGTGTTCGCCATTGCGGATGGCGTGTGCCCCTTTTAAGCCACAATCTCATTTGGGAGAGGTTGAATGGCACGGGTCGCGATTGTGACGGGTGGTACGCGCGGTATTGGCGAGGCGATCAGCCTGGCGCTGAAGGAGGCGGGCATCATCGTCGCCGCCAACTATGCGGGCAATGACGAGCGCGCGCGCGAATTCTCGGAGCGCACCGGGATCAAGGCCTATAAATGGGACGTCGCCGACTATGACGCGGTGCAGGCCGGTGTCGCACAAGTCGCCGAGGACCTCGGCCCGGTCGACATCGTCGTCAACAATGCGGGCATCACCCGCGACGGCACGCTGCTGAAGATGACCTACCAGATGTGGAAGGAGGTCATGGACACCAACCTGGGCGGTTGCTTCAACATGGCCAAGGCGGTGTTCCCCGGCATGCGCGAGCGCAAATGGGGTCGGATCGTCAATATCGGTTCGATCAACGGGCAGGCGGGCCAGTACGGCCAGGTCAATTATGCCGCCGCCAAGTCGGGCATCCATGGCTTCACCAAGGCGCTGGCGCAGGAAGGCGCGCGGGTCGGCGTGACCGTGAACGCGATCGCGCCGGGCTATATCGACACCGATATGGTCGCCGCCGTCCCCGCCGACGTGCTGGAGAAGATCGTCGCCAAGATCCCGGTCGGACGGCTCGGCCAGGCGCATGAGATCGCGCGCGGCGTCGCCTTCCTCTGCTCGGACGAGGCGGGCTTCGTCACCGGTTCGACCCTGTCGATCAACGGCGGCCAGCATATGTATTGAGTCTGATACCATCCTCACAAGCCGTTCGCGCTGAGCGAAGTCGAAGCGCACGCCAGACGTTTGCCACTTGGCGAGGTCTTGTCCCTTGGCCTTCGACTTCGCTCAGGCTGAACGGAGGTTTTGTTACATTCGCCCCTCGGGGCAGGGGTAGGTAGCAGCAAGAACGCCGACCTCCGGGGGGAGATCGGCGTTCCGCCTCGATACGCTACGCGAGAAAACGGGGGCGGGTGGGGCAGATACAGGCTCCGCCCGCCCGAACTGTTTAGCGGCAATAACCCGGACGGCCCGACCGCTCGATCGCGCGGCCCGCCAATGCGCCACCCGCACCGCCGATCAGCGTGCCCAGCGTGCGGTCGCCATCGGTGTCGATGGTCCGGCCCAGCAGGCCGCCCGCCACCGCGCCGACGATCGTGCCGGTCGTACCCGAACGGCGGCACTTGCTGGCCTGATATTCGGCGCGCGCGCCGTCGTTATAGCCGCGATAATAGCGATCGGAATGAGGCGCCCGGCGATAGCGGTGCGCATCGGCAGCGGTCGCGGGCAGCACGGCGCCACCGATCATCGCCATTGCGGTCGCCGCCAGGGTCAGGGTCTTCATCATGGTCTCACTCCCGAAACTCGTGTCGATCGACGGTCCCGTCCGTCGTCGTTGCACCGCTTCTGGCCGATTCGCGTTGAGCGTTTCCTGAATGCCGCCGTTATCCGCCGTTCATGCAAAAGCGGGACGGCGGCCCCGGACGAGGGGCTGTCGTGCTGCGCCGCAGCGCCTATGAGGCGGCATGCGTATCCTGTTGTCCTGCCTGTTGATATTGGCCCTGGTGCCGGGATGGTCGGGCGAGCAGCGCCTGCCGCTGTTCCAGGGCAGGCCGCAGATGGACGTGCACCGCGTCGATCTCGATCCGCGCGATCCGTCGCGACGCAGGCTCGGCGCATTGACCTATCTGGGCGGCATCGTGCTGACGAGCCGGTTGCCCGCCTTTGGCGGCTATTCCTCGCTGGCGGTGGCAGGGGACCGTTTCCTGCTGCTGAGCGACGGCGGCAATATCGTGCGCTTTCGCATGGGGGCGGACTGGACGCCGCACGATCTGCATTTCTCCAATCTGCCCGCTGGCCCCGGCACGGGATGGGAAAAGCGGGATCGCGACAGCGAATCGCTGGCGGTGGACCCGAAGACGGGACAGCTCTGGGTGGGGTTCGAGGGGTATAACCAGATCTGGCGCTATGCACCGGGCTTTACACGTGCCGAGGGGTATGTCGTGTCGAAGGACATGCGGAGATGGCCCAAAAACGGCGGGGCCGAGTCGCTGGCGCGTATGCCCGACGGACGATTCGTCACCATTTCCGAAGAGGCGAAGGTCCGGCGCAAATCCTGGCGCGGCGGCGAGGAATCGCGCCGCAACAGCCGTCAGGCGCTGATCTTCCCGGGCGATCCCC
>CAJYHD010000027.1 GCA_913773715.1 uncultured Sphingobium sp. | reverse complement strand
GGCGCGATGAGCATGCGCGACTTCGGCAACGCACCGCAGGTGAAGCGCGGACCTGGCGTGCAGACGATCTCGCCCATGCCGGTCGATCGCACCGGCGAGCCCGGCCAGGGTCTCGCCGACGTCGGCCACAAAGTGCTGGTCTATCGCGACTTGATGGCGCTGGAGCGCAATCCCGATGTCCGCGCGCCGTCGCGCAGCATCGACATCCACCTGACCGGCAACATGGAGAGGTTCATGTGGTCGCTCGACGGCGAGAAGATGTCGGACGTCCACGAACCGATCCCGTTCATCGAGGGCGAGCGGGTGCGCGTGAACCTCATCAACGACAGCATGATGGCCCATCCGATCCACATCCACGGCCATTTCTTCGAGCTGGTGACGGGGCACGGCGACCGCGCCCCACGCAAGCACACGGTGATCGTGCAGCCCGGCGGGATCGTCACCTGGGACTTCACAGCTGATGCGGTCGGCGACTGGGCGTTCCACTGCCACCTGCTCTACCACATGGCGGCGGGCATGATGCGTGTCGTCAGCGTGCGCCCGAAGGGACATGCGGCATGACGCGTCTCGCCTCGCTCCTCGCCGCCAGCGCTCTGCTCACGCTCGCAGCGCCTGCCGCTGCGCAGGATCATTCGATGCACGACATGCCGGGCATGGCGATGCCGCCCGCCAAGCCGGCAGCAAAACCCAAGCCCAAGCCCAAGCCGAAGCCCAAACCCGCCACCCCGGCACCGCGCAGAAGCCAGCCCGCGGCAATGCCTGCTTCCACTGCGCCAGCAAAGCCCGCGCCGGCTCCGAGTGACCACCAAGGCCATGACATGAGCGGTATGGCCATGCCGACGCGTCCGGCGCAGTCGGCACCGGCGCAAGATAATGGCGCCATGCCCGGGATGGACATGCCGGCCGACCATGCTGGCCATGACATGGCGGCGATGCCCTCGGGTGAGCAAGCCGGCACCGACCTGCCCGCCGGCAGCGCGCCCGCGCCAATGCCACCGATGGATCATTATGCCGACCGTCAGTTCCCCAAGGCCGACATGGCGCATGCCCGTGACATGATGATGCGCGAGAGCGGCGGCCAGACGATGGCAACGGTGATGTTCAACCTTGCCGAATATCAGGTGCGCAAGGGCCGCGACGGCTATCGCTGGGACGGCGAGGCATGGCTTGGCGGCGACATCAACCGCCTGACCATCAAGTCCGAAGGCGAAGGCGTGCTGCGCCAAGGCATAGAAGCTGCCGAGGTGCAGGCGCTCTACAGCCGTGCGATCGGCCCGTATTTCAACCTTCAGGCCGGAGTGCGGCAGGATTTCAGGCCCAGTCCGTCGCGCACCTATGCCGTCATCGGGTTCGAGGGCCTCGCGCCCTACTGGTTCGAGGTTGAGGGCGCGGCCTTCCTGTCCGACAAGGGCGACGTGCTCGGTCGACTCGAGGGCTATTACGACCAGCGGATCACGCAGCGTGTCGTCCTCCAGCCGCGCGTCGAACTCAATCTATCGGCGCAGGATGTGCCCGAAAACCGCATCGGCGCCGGCCTGAGCAGTGCCGAGCTTGGCCTGCGCCTGCGCTATGAGATCACCCGTCAGTTCGCGCCCTATGTCGGTGTTTCCTACGAGGCGAAGACTGGGCAGACGGCGCGCTATGCCCGCGCTGACGGCGACGATCCGACGACGGCCAGCTTCGTTGCCGGGGTAAGAATCTGGTTCTGATCGTTCTATTGATCGACACGGGGGGATGAGTTTGCGCGGAACACGGACCCGTATCCATCTGCTGGCAAGCCGCACGCACAAATGGCTGGCTCTGCTGCTCGGCATCCAGCTGCTGCTCTGGTTCGCGAGCGGCGCGGTGATGAGCTTCTTCCCGATCGACCGTATTCACGGCGATCATCTGGTCGATCGAAAAACGGTCGAGCCGATGCCGTCGGGCACGAAGATCGCAGCTTTTGACCAGTTCGCGGACGCCTTCGGCCAGCCTATCGAGACCATCTCGACGCATATGCTGCTGGGTCGTCCGGTGGCTGAAGTGACCGGCGGCGGGAAGGTTGCGCTGTTCGACGCTGCCACCGGGAAGTCGACTGGCCCTATCGACGGCTCGACCGCTATCAAAGTGGCCCGCAAGGCCTGGCGAGGACCCGCGACCGCCGCCGCGACCGCCGAGGCGGTGGCGAGCCTCTCGACAGAGTATCGCGGATCGCTGCCGGCGTGGCGCGTGGCGTTTAGCGATCCCGACGGTACGCGCGTGTTCGTGGACGCGCGGACCGGCCGCATTGCCGCCGTCCGGACCGGCACCTGGCGGCTCTACGATTTCTTCTGGGGCCTCCACATCATGGACTGGAAGAACCATGAGAATTTCAATTCGCCCTGGCTGCTCGGCTTCGCGATCGGCGGACTGATGCTCTGGATCGGCGGTGCGACACTGCTGTTCCTGCGCTGGCCGAGACGCCGCCACGGGCGCTCTGCCGCACGCGAGACCTAGCGTGTTCGTTGACAGGGCGCTGCATATCGGGCAGCGGCTCCTGACGGCGATGGATTTCCGCCGGGCTTCGGCCGAACCGCTCCCACCGAGCTGATGATTCCTACCTGCTGCGTCATCGCAACAAGGAGGAATCGTGCGCGCTTCATTTCGAAACCTGTGGTCAAACCTCGACGCGGTCGGCTTCGCGCGGACACGGCGCGACCATGCCCGATCGGTCGCCCTCTGGCTGACCATCCTCGTTCCGATGGCAATGGCGGTCGGAAGCCTTTGCGCCGCGTTCCTGTGGAGTCTCGATGTCGCGACGCGCACCCGCTTCGCACACCCATGGCTGCTGTTCCTGCTGCCCTTCGGCGGCTGCGCGATCGGATTTCTGTACCATTGGTTCGGACGCAGCGTGGAGGGCGGCAACAACCTCATCGTCGAACAGATCCATGAACCTGGCGGCGGCATTCCGCTGCGGATGGCGCCGCTCATCTTCCTGGGCACGATCGTCACGCATTTGCTTGGTGGATCCGCGGGACGCGAAGGTACGGCGGTCCAGCTCGGCGGCAGCCTGGCAAGTGCGTTCGGCCGCCTGTTTCGGCTGGATGAAGAAGGTCTGCGGATCATTCTCATGGCCGGGATCGCAGCCGGCTTTGGCGCGGTGTTCGGGACGCCGCTCGCGGGCGCTATATTCGCGCTCGAGGTGCTGGCGATCGGCCGCGTCGAATATGGCGCGCTTGTGCCTTGTCTCATCGCCGCCGTTGTCGGTGACTGGACATGCCGCCTG
>CAJYHD010000026.1 GCA_913773715.1 uncultured Sphingobium sp. | reverse complement strand
GCATACCCCGGGGGCAAATCGGGGCAGCATAGGGGGGATTATGAGACGCATCGTCACCTGGTTCGGCGCACGCCTGATGCCGAAAGCAAACTGCCATTGCGGGAAGCCGGCTAAAGGCCGCTTCTGTTCGGACGCGTGCGAGGAAAACCAGATTTGGCAGTCAGCCTGGTAACTGAACCTTCCGGCCGGCTAGCCGCCCGCCGATCGCGACACTCGCGACCGGCAGGCGGGCCTCCAGATCATCTGCCGCTGCGTAGTACCACAGCCCGTCCAACGCTCCTACCAGGCGCAGGCGCGTGATCGGACGGCGGTTAGGGTAGAGGTAGCGAGTGCCGTCGAAGCGATCGCTCGCATCCGCGCGCAAGCTGGCGAGCCGGGTGTTTCGGACGATCACAGGATGCGCCCTTCAGCGTCGACCGGCGGCGCACCGGCATAGCTGATCCAACTGCCGTCGGCCTGTTCGACCTGACACCCGTTCGGGAACGCGACTGCACCGAACCCGCTGCCGCCATTCTCCTGCAGCTTGATGCTGCGCCAGCCCTTGTAGATGATGCACTCCAGGACCCGTATCGTCGCCGGGCCGCTCTCGAAGCGGAAAAGCGACAATGCACCATTGGGGTCCATCGCCTCCACCCTGCCGATGTCAGCGACCGGCAGGTCGGGGTACTGGCTGGTCTGGCCTGCGAACCAGAAGCCCCGCCCGCGTGCGCCCTTCGTGATCAGCGTGGCAGTTGCCATGCGCGGCACGCGATGGAAACGGAACGTCCGGCCGTTGTTCTCGCCGTATAGTGTGCCCAGCAGGTCCATATCGGCCGCCTTCAGGTCGTAGGCGGCGTCGCCCGAGCCGATACCCCGCAGGTCCTGCAGAACGATGCGCCGCTGTCCGCCCTCGATGGAGAAGCAGTCGCCCTGCTGATACCCTTGGGTGACCGCATCGAAGAAATTCCACATCTCCGAATTGCGGATGGTGACGTCCAAACATTGCCCTTCGAGCTGGATACCGACCGTAGCCAGACCACCCTGGTTGCCCTCGGCGTAGACGTTCTCGATCAGACCGCCGTTGACGCTGAACCAGCGCATGAAGGCTCGCTCACAGCCCTTGATACGCACGTTCCGGCAGATCGCGTCGAACGTCTCTTGCCCTTCGACGGTGTCCCAAAAGCGACCGAAATTTTCGCCGTCGATGTTCTCGACGGTGACACCGGTCTTACTGGTGTAGCTGTTCTCGCTTTTCTGGCGGATGCCCGTCTTGTAGTTCGACAGCCGATAGTTCGCGAGCCGCGCCCCATCGGCGGTTACGGTGAAAGCCTGTTCACCCTCGGGGGACGGCGTGACGCCAGGCGTCCCCCCGAAGGCGCCGCGCGACCCGGTGTATTCGTCCATCGTGGTTTGTGTCCCCGCCAAGGTGCCGTGGGCGTACTCAGGCGCGCCCGCCGTTAAGGGTTTACGTTGGCGATCATGTGCTGACAGAGCACGCCGTCCAATCGGCCGACACGCGCTTCCGCGAAGGCCGTAAGGTGGTCACCCTCAGGCGTCATGAGGTTGCTCGTGACGTTGTCGCTGTACCAGATGTTCGGATATTCCGCGCTGAACTGGACGTCCGGGCGGATATTGTAGGTCGACGTGATACCGGGCCGGCCGACGATAGCCTGATTGTACCCGAAACCTGTTCCCGAACCCGTGGCCAGATAGTTCGCGTTCGGCTCCTGGTCCGGCGGTGCGAGGAACTTCCCGCTGGCCGACGTCGAGCGAACCGTCGACAAGCCCACGTGGATGCGCAAGGTCGGGTTCACCGCCAACATTTGCCCGATCACGTAGTCGAGATCGGCAAGGATGTCGGCAAGCGGCCGGGTGTTGATGTCGTTATACGGGTCATCGATGTACGCGTCGGTGAAGCCGGCAACGTGGTTCAGACGCCAGGTCTGGCCCGCCTTAATGTTGGTAGCCCAATACTGCAGGCGATCGCCATCGGTCGCGAACTTGGCCATCGGCTTGCCGGCGCGATAGGCCGCCTGCTGCATGAAGCCGCCGCGATTGATGCCATACCCCGCCGGATGGTTGCCCTTGCCGTCGACGCGGCTCGTACCCTGTCCATAGATTGCCCCCTTGGTGTGCTCGATCTCACACTTTAGGAACTGGCACAGACGGGTACCTGAGTTGCTGCCGCCGTTGGCGGTGAAGGTGGTCGAGCCGAAACTCGTCGTGCCGCCGTCATAGCTGCCGGCGCCGGCGTCACCGCTACTGCCCGACACATAGGTCATCGGCAGCAGAGTGCCGGACGCCGCGTCGATCTCCATCATGCCGATGATCTGGCCACCGTTCGGCCATTCGGTCAGCCCGAGATCTGCCGGCGAAAACGCATCGAACACAACGTCGCCTGGGGCAGGCACGAACGATTCGACGCCGCCCTTCTTCAATCGGAACAGGTTGCCCACCACAGCACCGGCCGAGCTGACGCAGTGAACCTGCGCCCCCATCGCGGTTACGCCCGACCAGCTGACGACCTTCTCGGGACGAACGCCGTCGACCGACTTGTCGACATAGTTGCCTGGCGCAGTGATGCGGCACCGACCAGCTTGTCCGCCACCGATCATCAACGGCATCGGGTTGCGGACCCGTCGCTTCGTGATGCCGCTCGCGAGAGCGTTGAGGCCGTCCGGGTCAGAGGTCCCCGTCGTCGCCTGTCGGAACGCGCTGGGGGTCGGCGTGGGCGTGGGCGTCGGGGTCGGCGTGCCGCCACCGATCGGGACGGGTCCAGCGCCACGCGGCAGGGCGCCGCAACCTGCGCTGATCAGGCTCAGCACAACGCTGTCGGGCGCCTGTCGAAGCAGGACGGACGGTCCGGCCCAAACGGGTGGGAAGTAGATTACGTCTTTGGCCATCTTGAGCTCCGGAATCGATCAGCGGGTGGTCGCGGGCACCGCGGCGAGAGCGGTGTTGGCGATCGTCAGCGCGCGGCGCTGTTCAGCGACGGTGGTGGCGAGCTTCGCCAGCTCGAGCGCGCGCTCGATCGTCGCCAAGGCGAGACGGACGCGCGCGGCGCGCGCCGGTGCCAGGTTGGGCAGGATCACCTCGGCATAGGGCCGCAGGCGATCGTACCGCGCCTGGACGCTGTCGACGGTGTCGGCCGACAGGTGCGCCGGGCCGACACAGGCGGTCAGCGG
>CAJYHD010000025.1 GCA_913773715.1 uncultured Sphingobium sp. | reverse complement strand
GGCCAAAGCCATGGGGCGACGGATGGGAACAGATGACCAGATGACGTGGCACGGATGGAAGATCGGGCATGGCCGGGCCTTTGCGACGACTGTGACGGCCATGGTCGTCGCAATCCATCCCGGACGTCGCCATCCGCAATCATACCTAGCCCATCCGGGAAATACCGTATCGCGTACACGCCACGCTGCGATCAGACTCGGGGTGAAGGAGATAATCCATCATGTCCGACGCCGCGCCCATGGCCGCCCTCGACGCCCGCCCCACCGCGATCGATCATCTGGTGGTGATCGGTCACCCCTCCCCCACCGGATTCAGCCACGCCATCGCCCATGCCTATGCCGAGGCGGTGCGCGCCAATGGCCAGAGCGTGACCGAGCATGACCTCTACGCCACCGGCTTCGACCCGCTGCTGCGCGCCCATGAACGCCCCGACGCCCCGGACTTCGCCCTGTCCGACGACGTCCGGCGCGAAGTCGCGCTGGTCGAGAAGGCGAGCGTCATCGTCCTCGTCTTTCCCATATGGTTCGGCATGCCCCCGGCCGCGATCGTCGGCTATGTGGATCGTGTGCTGGGGGCCAGGCTGGGGTCGCGCGCCCTTCGCCATGACGAACCGTACCAGATGCTGGCGGGCAAGCATCTCCTGCTCTTCACCACCTCCGGCGCGACCCTGCCATGGCTGTCCGCGAAGGGGCAGTGGTACGGGCTGAAGGCCGCGTTCGACACCTATATCGAGTCGATCTTTTCCCTGGCGGGTTGCGAGCATGAGCATTTCGACTCGATCGTCACCCCGCTGCTGCCCAGCTATGCGGCCGAGTGTCTTTACCACACCGGCGAATGCGCGCGGCGGATCAGCGCGACCCTGTTGAGCGAGGCGCATCGGCGTCAGGTTCATGCCAAGCTGGCCCTGCCCGCTGCGGTCGAAGATCCACGGTATGAACGCTCCTGATCTACGGGATTGCCCTAATAGGCGGATGTCCCCGCCCCGCCTAACCCGACGCCATGACCCTCCCCATGCAACTGGCTGTCGCGACCGCCATGACGCTGGCGTCGATGCTGCTGCATCTGCTGGGGCTGTCGGCGCTGCTCCTGATCATCCGGCAGCGACGGCGGCTCGAGGGCTGGCGGCACGATGCGTGGGCAGTCCTGATGGCGGCGATCGGGTTGTTCATCCTGCACGGGGCCGAAATCTGGGGCTATGCCCTGTTCTATGTCGCCTGCGGGGCGCTGGGCGATTTCGAGACGGCCCTGTATTTCTCGACGGCGACCTACACGACGATCGGATATGGCGATGTGGTGCTCGCCCGCCCATGGCGGGTGATCGGCGCCATAGAGGGTGCGGGCGGTATCATCCTTCTGGGATGGTCGACCGCCTTCTTCGTCGCCATGGTGGGCCGGATCAATTCGATCGAAAACCGGGTCGGACGCGAAACATGATGAATCGATGGACGGAGCCGACGCTCGCCGACCTGCTGGCCCGGTTCGTCGAGGGGTCGCGCGATATCGTGATCCTGATGCTGGATACGAACGGGATCATCCTGAACGGTTCGCAAAGCGTCGCGGCGACATTGGGGTGGCCGGTGGAAACCTTGATCGGCCGATCCGCCGCCCTGCTCTACGAGCCGAATGGCGACATCGACAAGGAATTGCGCCGCGATCTGGACCAGGCTTCGCGGTCCTCGCCCTGGCATCAAGAGGCGTGGCGCGTCCGGCGTGACGGGTCCGAGTTTCTGGCCGCCAACACGATCGTGGCCCTGCGGGACGATCATGGCGCCTTGATCGGGTTCGGCCTGACCATCGCGGACGTGACCAACCGCCATGCACGCGACCAGGCGTTGCAGCAGAGCGAGTTGCATGTCCGCTCGATCCTGACGACCGTGCCCAATGCCATGGTCGTGATCGATCGCTATGGCATGATCCTGTCCTTCAGTTCCGCCGCCGAACGGCTCTTCGGCTATACCGAGGCGGAAATGATCGGGCGCAACGTCAAGGTGCTGATGCCCGCGCCCTATCGCCACCAGCATGACGACTATATCGCCCGCTATCACGCGACCGGCGAGCGCCGGATCATCGGGATCGGCCGCATCGTCACCGGTCTGCGTCGCGACGGAACCCAGTTCCCGATGGAATTGTCGGTGGGCGAGGCCGGAGAGGGCATCCACCACATCTTCACCGGCTTCATCCGCGACCTGACGGTCCAGCAGCTCGCCGAGATGCGCATGAAGGAATTGCAGGCTGAATTGATCCATGTGGCGCGGCTCAGCGCGATGGGCACCATGGCGTCCACCCTGGCGCACGAACTAAACCAGCCGCTGGCGGCGATCGCCAACTATCTGGAAACCGGACGCGACCTGCTGGATCAGGACGGCGAAGCCGCCGCGCCGCTGCTGCGGGACGCGGTCGAGGAAGCCGCCCAGGAGACGTTCCGGGCCGGACAGATCGTCCGCCGTCTCCGCGATTTCGTGGCGCGGGGCGAGACGGACAAGGCCCTGCACGACGTGCATGCCATGATCGACGAGGCGGCCCGACTGGCTTTGTCCGGGACGGCCGAGCGCGGCGTCCGGTTCTTCACGCACCTCGATGCCAAGGCGCGGACCGTGCTGGCCGATCGCGTCCAGATCCAACAGGTTCTGGTCAATCTGCTCCGCAATGCCGTGGAGGCCATTGCGGAAAGCGACATACGCGACATTACGGCATCGACACGACAGCAGGGAAATATGATCGCGATCGCGGTCGCCGACACCGGCTCGGGCATCCCGCCCGCCATCATGGGGCGCCTGTTCGACGCGTTCAATTCCAGCAAGTCGGACGGTCTGGGCCTGGGCCTGTCCATCTCGCGGACCATCGTCGAGGCGCATGGCGGGCGCATCTGGACCCAGCCCAATGTCGGCGGCGGCACCGTGTTCACCTTTACGATCTGGAGCGGGGAACCGGAGGAAAGCCATGGCTGACAGACGGCTTGTTCATATCGTCGACGATGAAATCGCGATGCGTCGGTCGATAGCCTTCATGTTGAAGACAGCCGGTTACGCGGTGGAAAGCTGGGAAAACGGCCTCGCCTTTCTGTCCCAGGTCCGATCCGCGGCACCCGGATGCGTGCTGCTGGACGTCAGGATGCCGCACATGGACGGCCTGACCGTGCAATCCGAACTGGCGGCACGGGGCATCGCCATGCCCGTGATCATCCTGACCGGGCATGGCGACATTACGACGGCGGTGAATGCGATGCGCTCGGGCGCCGTCGACTTCCTCGAGAAACCGTTTCAGAAAAGCGTCTTGCTGGCCGCACTGGACGCAGGATTTCGCCGCCTGGACCACAAGGCCGAGCTGTCCGACAATGCCCGCGACGCGCGCATCAGGGTGGCGAGCCTGACGCCACGCGAACAGCATGTGCTGGACGGTTTGGCGCGCGGCCTGCCCAACAAGACCATCGCCTTCGACCTGGGTATCAGTCCCCGCACGGTCGAGGTTCACCGCGCGAACCTGATGACGAAGCTGGCCGTCAACAGCCTGTCGGATGCCCTGCGCATCGCCTTCGCGGCAGGGCTGGGCATGGATCGAGAACAACCTCTTGCAGCGCATGTCAGTAATCTCACGTAAAGACGCTGCGCCGTCCGGCTGCCATCACAAGAGCCTTGAACGAGGAGGTGGCGTCACGATGGCAATCAACAAGAATGAGTCGGCAGTACGCCGCGCTTTACTGGTCGAAGATGATGAGGGCGTTCGGCGCTCTCTGCAGCTGCTGCTACACTGGCGCGGCTATGACGTGCGGTCTTATGCCGGGGCCGCATCGGCGCTGACGAGCGGGGATGTCGAGTCCGCCGATCTGCTGATCGCCGACTTCAACCTGCCCGACGGGACGGGACTGGACGTCCTTCGCAGCCTGCGCAATCGCGGTTGGCGGGGCCGGTCGATCCTGATCACCGGCTTCCATACCGCCGCGATCGAGGCCGATGCGCGCGCGCAAGGGTTCGACAGCGTCTTGGAAAAGCCCCTGCGGCAGCAGACGCTGCTGGCCGC
>CAJYHD010000024.1 GCA_913773715.1 uncultured Sphingobium sp. | reverse complement strand
GTAGTGTCCGCTGCATCATCCGTCATAGGCGTCTTCTCGTCACGGCACACCCACATCAGATCGTCCAATCCAAGCGTGCGTCCGTCATGCGCCTGGATCGCTATCGACCGGATTGGCAGGCCGTCGCGTTTGTCGGCCAGCACCTGACAGTGTGGGGGTGCGCAGCCCCATTTTTCGCCCCATTGACGCAGCGCAATCATGGCGGGCGCGAGTTCCTGCCCCTTTGCGGTCAGGCGATACTCCACCTTCCGGCGATCGCACATCATCGGCTGACGCAGCATGATCCCGTTCTCGACGAGGCGCGACAGGCGATTGGCGAGGATGTTGCGGGCGATGCCCAATGTCGATTGAAACTCTTCGAAGTGGCGAATACCCGACAGCGCACCGCGCAGAATGAGGAAGGACCAGCGTTCCCCCATTGCTTCCAGCGCGGCGGGGAGCGCACATTGTTCCAGGTCCTGAGCCATATTATGTGTCATGACACTCACGCTTAGCGCAAAGCGGCGTCTGTTGCAAAAGTGCGACGCCGATCTGCGTAAATGGGATTTTTTAGTTGCGCGGCAAGGGCGTTCCAACACAATCGGGAAACGATGCTACGTCAATATGAACTTGTCGAACGGGTAAAGCGCTACGATCCGGATGCGGACGAAGCGATGATCAATCGCGCCTATGTCTTTTCCGTCCAGAAGCATGGGAGCCAGAAGCGCGCCAGCGGCGACCCCTATTTCAGTCATCCGATCGAGGTGGCGGGCATCCTGACCGACTTCAATCTGGACGACCAGACGATCGTCACCGCGTTGCTGCACGATACGATCGAGGACACGCTCGTCACCTACGACGAAATCGAGAAGGCGTTCGGCAAGGATGTCGCGCGCATGGTCGATGGCGTCACCAAGCTCAGCAAGATCGAAGCGATGAGCGAAAATGAGCGGGCGGCGGAGAATCTCCGCAAGTTCCTGCTCGCCATGTCGGACGACATCCGCGTGCTACTGGTGAAGCTGGCCGACCGGCTTCACAATATGCGGACGCTCCACTTCATCAAGAACGAAACGAAGCGCCGCCGGATCGCCAAGGAGACGATGGATATCTACGCCCCGCTCGCGGAGCGGATCGGCATGTATGATTTCATGCGCGAGATGCAGCTCCTCGCCTTCCGCGAACTGGAGCCGGAAGCCTATGACAGCATCACCCGGCGGCTGGAGCAGCTGAAGGAAGGCGGCCATGACAAGGTCGATCGCATCGGCGCGGAACTGCAATTGCTGCTCGGCACCAACGACCTGCCGGTCACGGTGTCGGGCCGGGAAAAGCATCCTTACTCCATCTGGAAGAAGATGCAGGAACGGCACATCAGCTTCGAGCAGTTAACCGACGTCATGGCGTTCCGGGTGATCACGGAGACGACGGCTGACGCATATCGTGCGCTGGGCGTCATCCACCAGACCTATAAAATGGTGCCGGGGCGGTTCAAGGATTACATCTCGACGCCCAAGCGCAACGGCTATCGATCGATCCACACGACGGTCGTGCATCGCGACAATGCGCGCATCGAGGTGCAGATCCGCAGCCGCGACATGCACCACCATGCGGAGATGGGGCTGGCGGCGCACTGGGCCTACAAGCAGAAGGGCGATGCGGGCGACAGCCATGCCGCCTGGCTGCGCGATCTCGTCGAAATTCTGGAGCAGAGCCAGGATGCCGAGGAGTTGCTGGAACATACGCGCATGGCGATGTACCAGGACCGCATTTTCGCCTTCTCCCCCAAGGGCGAACTGCATCAGCTGCCCAAAGGATCGACGCCGGTCGATTTCGCCTATGCGGTTCATACGTCGCTCGGCAATCAGACGGTCGGCGCCAAGGTCAATGGCCGCGTGGTGCCGCTACGCACCAGCCTTGAAAATGGCGATCAGGTCGAGATCCTGAAGTCGGAAGGACAGGAACCGCAACCTGGCTGGCTGACCTTCGCAATCACCGGCAAGGCGCGCGCCGCGATCCGGCGCTATATCCGCCAGAAGCAGCGCGGCGAAGAGATCAAACTCGGAGAGAAGCTGTACGAGGAAATCATTGGACGCTTCACGCCAGATCTTGCCAAGGAACTGGGCGACAAGGCGCTGAGCGCAGCGCTGAAGCGCCTGAAGCTGGAGGATCGCGCCGCGCTGATGGTCGCGATTGCAACGCATCGGGTGCTCGATTCGGAGGTTATGGAGGCCCTGATCCCCGGCTCGACCTCCGAAGAAGGTTTCGAGGAAGCGCATCCCCGTCAGCATGCGCCGGTGTCGATCCGTGGACTGACACCCGGCATCGCCTTTTCGCTCGGTGACTGCTGCCACCCTGTGCCGGGCGACAGGATCGTTGGCCTGCGCCGCACGGGCGAACCGATCGAGGTTCATACGATCGACTGCCGCACCCTGGAAGCCGGGCTGGATGCGGACTGGGTCGATCTGTCGTGGGACAGCAAGTCGAAGGGTGGCACCGCTCGCCTTTCCGTCATCGTCAAGAACCAGCCGGGCGCGCTGGCCGCGGTCGCCAATGTGTTCGGCGCGACCAAGGCGAACATTCTCAACCTCCAACTCGTCAATCGCGAGGGGCCGTTCCATACCGACATCATCGATCTGGAGGTCGCCGACGCGCAGCATCTGAACCGGATATTGTCGGCGTTGCGCGCGCTGGATATCGTGGTTCAGGCGGATCGGGTTTAGCGACAGGCCGGGGAGGCCGAGCCGGCGCTCCCCGCCGTCTTCATTCAATCACGCCGCCTTGTGGTGCGCGTGGTGGCGATGCGCCATCGTCGCGTGACGCGGTTTGGCCGCCATCGACTCGGGCGCTTGCGACGGGTTCATACATTCGTCCGTCACGGTTTTCGAGCAGAGCGGAACGGCGCTATCAGGCGTCGTCGCCGCACTGGCGATACCGGCGCTTCCAAGAAGCAGGGCCATCGACAGGATCAGCGTCTTCATCATGATCATCGTCCTTTGCTAAGCGGGCGAACCGTTCGCCGCGCAGGAACAACGTGCGCCCGCGCAACCGGCATGTCATCTTAAGGATAGGTCATGTGGCGGACAGGAAACCGCCGCATCCGGCCAATTTATACGTGACTTCTGCACCGCCTTACCCTATGGCGCGCGGCAACGGACCCGTGAGGGTTCGCCGTCCGAGACAGTTGGTGAAGGGAATATGCCCTTCTTAATGCCCAGCCTAGACGGGGAAAAGTTCTTTGCCGAAGCGGTCATTGCCCGATTCGGCGTCTGCCTGTTTCCTTTAGAGGCGGGCCAGTCGATCTCTCCCCTCGGACTTGAAGCAGCCTGCGGCCTGGCCGTGGGCTTTAAGCTGTCCGCCAAGCTTCCGAGCGACGCGGACATGAAGTGGAGAATGGCATGGATCGTAATCAGAAATCTGAGGTCGTTTCCGCGCTGAACGCTGAACTGGCAGAAGTTGGCGTGGTCGTCGTGACCCGCAACCTCGGCATGACCGTCGCCCAGTCGACTGTCCTGCGCCAGAAGATGCGTGACGCAGGCGCGACCTACAAGGTTACGAAGAACCGCCTCGCCAAGATCGCCCTTGAAGGCACCAGCTATACCGGCATCAGCGACCTGCTGACCGGCCCGGTTGGCCTCGCCTCCTCGATCGATCCGGTCGCAGCCGCCAAGGTTGCGGTCGATTTCGCGAAGACCAACGACAAGCTAGAGATCGTTGGTGGCGCGATGGGCGACGTGGTGCTCGATGTGGAGGGCATCAAGGCTCTCGCGTCGATGCCGTCGCTGGATGAACTGCGTGCAAAGCTGGTCGGCCTTATCGTCGCGCCTGCTACCAAGCTCGCAACCGTCACCCAGGCACCGGCAGCGCAGCTTGCGCGCGTCTTCAACGCCTATGCGGAGAAGGAAGCGGCCTGAGCCGTTCCAGAACCGATTTTTTGAACCTCATCTGACGGGGCATATCGCCCCACATAAGGAAACTGAACAATGGCAGACATCAACGCTCTGGTCGATCAGCTCTCGGCCCTCACCGTCCTCGAAGCCGCCGAACTGTCGAAGGCTCTGGAAGAAAAGTGGGGCGTTTCGGCCGCTGCTGCCGTCGCCGTCGCTGGCCCGGCCGCTGCCGCCGCCGCTCCGGCTGCTGAAGAGCAGACCGAATTCGACGTGATCCTCACCGGCGACGGTGGCAAGAAGATCAACGTCATCAAGGAAGTCCGCGCCATCACCGGCCTGGGCCTGACCGAAGCCAAGGCTCTGGTCGAAGGCGCACCGAAGGCCGTCAAGGAAGGCGTTGCCAAGGACGAAGCCGAAAAGCTGAAGAAGCAGCTGGAAGAAGCCGGCGCGACCGTCGAGCTGAAGTAATCGGATAGCGGGCTTCGCTCTGCGCGAGGCCCGACCGATCCGGTTCCAGCCGGAATTAGAGGGCGGTGTCCGAGCAGGGACGCCGCCCTTTTCTTTTTGCAAATGATATTGAGTTCGCTGCCTGATTGGCCCTTTGGCGTGAGCATTCGACGGCTACTTACAGTCGGCTATCCTTTGATGCACCATCCCTTGTCCTCTGCAACCCTGTCGAGATCGTTGCGTTTCCTTAACCGAGGATAACGAGCCGGTTCAGCATCGCGCCAGTTGTCCTGTGCGAAAACCCGACTCAAGGAAACAGGTAGAGGAGTTTCTAACATGCAGATTCGTAAGTCGATCGTCGCCGCCGCTCTGGCTGTTGCGACCCTTTCGGCGGCTGTTCCGGCCACGTCTTTCGCTCGCGATCACGATCGTGGTTGGCACCGTGGTCATGATCGGTATGACCGTTATGATCGCTATGCCGACCGCCGTGATTATCGTGGCTATCGCGACGATCGCTATCGCTGCCGCAAGTCGGGCGGCACCACGGGCCTTCTGGTCGGTGGCGTAGCCGGTGCGCTGTTGGGCCGCGCGATCGATACCCGCGGTGACCGTGCCACCGGGACCGTACTTGGTGCTGGCGCTGGCGCGCTAGCCGGTCGCGCGATCGATCGCAACTCGCGCTGCTAATCGCTTCCTGCTTTTCATAGCGCACTGCGGCGGCATCATCCTTCCAGATGGTGCCGCCGCTTTCAACGACAAAGCGGGGTAAAAAGCGGTTCCCACTCCCGCCCTTCCGGTCTAGAAGGTTCAAGGGGTTATGGCGCGGGCTTTGTCATCCGAGACGCTGCATGCGACAAGCGTGGCTATAGGTGGCCGCGCCGTTTTGCTGTCCGGCCCGAGCGGATCGGGAAAGTCCGATCTTGCGCTGCGACTGATCGATCGGGGGGCGACGCTCGTCAGCGACGACTATACGTTGGTTAAGCGGATCGCGCCCGGCCAAGCGATAGCGACCGCACCGGAAGCCATTGCGGGCAAGATGGAAGTGCGCGGCCTTGGCATCCTGCCCATGTCGCGTGACCAGGACGTTTCCGTCGCCCTCATCGTCTATCTGATCGATCAGGTCGAGCGCATGCCCGTTGAATTGACGCGTCGGTCGATCGCTGGCGTCGATGTGCCGGTAGCCCGCATTGCCCCCTTCGAAGCGTCCGCGCCGATCAAGGTCGAACTGGCGTTGAAGGCGATCGCGTGACGCAGACGCCGCCCAAATCCATCCTGCTGGTGTCGGGCCTGTCCGGCGCGGGCAAGACGACCGCACTCAAGTCGCTGGAGGATATGGGCTGGGAGGTCGTCGACAATCTGCCGCTCGTCCTGCTCGATCGGTTGCTTGACGCCCCCCTTCCGTTGGGCCACGCCGAGCCGGAGGATCGCCCGCTCGCGATCGGCATCGACACCCGGACCCGCGGCTTCGAT
>CAJYHD010000023.1 GCA_913773715.1 uncultured Sphingobium sp. | reverse complement strand
CACCGAAAGCGAAGCCGACCAGCAGGAGTTGCAGCCGCTGATCCTCGGTCACGGTCAGGATCGATTGACGGATAATGTCGAATGCTCCGGTCGCGACCGCGATCCGGTAGAGGAACACCGCGCCGATGATGATCCATGCAATTGGCCAGAGACCATAGAAGAAACCGAATATGCCGGCGGCCAGCGCGCTGTTGACCGGCATACCGTACAGCCCGATCGCGACCGCCAAAGTCAATGCGACGGTGACAGTACCGGCGATATATCCCTTCAGGCGGAAGGCTGTCAGCGCCAGAAAGAAAAAAACGATCGGAATAGCTGCGACCAAGCTGGACAGCCAGATATTACCAAGCGGATCATAGTTCTGCGCCCAGACTCCCATGGCGTCCCTCTCCTTGCATCTGGTAGTACCAAATATCTGTTTTCAAGGTGAAAGTCGGGCATTTGATTCAAGCCGTCAATTATATTCGCTGCTGACTTAATCCTTTCTGGTACTACCATGAGGCAGCATCAGCAACGGTGGCTCATGCGTGGGAGACCGATCGACGTCATCGGGATTGCTCCTCCTGTGTTCCGCAAAAGAGGCAACATCGAAGCGATCGTTCCGGTCTTGGAACGGGTGGTAACTGGCGACCCGTCAAACCAGATTCTCGAAATGCCATCCCAAACGAGACGGTGCCGGCCGTCTCGTTGGTCGTTCGTTATCGGGAAGAGCGCGGCGGTCAACTTGTGCTTCGCCGCTCATCCGCTTCAGCGAAATGCGCGAGTTGATCGGCATGAGCCATTTGAAATGCGGGGCGGCTGGTCAGACGATCAACGTATGCCTCAGTCGCTGGACGATCTCCATGCGAGCGTAGCTCCGCGATGCGGAGGACATCCGCCATCAGCAGATCGGCGACCGTGAACCGGTCTGCTGCAAGCCAGTCTCGCTCACCCAAAACACGTTCCAACTGCGCAAGTCGACCGTCCATCCATTCGGTGAGCTTGTTCTCGGCATCGCCGGACATCGTGAGGAACCACCACGGAACGGTAACCATCTCGATCGAGTTCAAGGCGGCGACAACCCATTGCAGAGTCTCGCTCTCGCCGATCGGATCGCGGGGCATCAAAGCATCGCTCTTTCGGGCGAGATGCAGAAGGGCCGCTCCGCTTTCGAACACCATGGTTTCACCATCGCCCAGGATTGGAACCTGTCCGAAAGGCTGTTGATCGAGATGGTTCGTCTCGCGCCCCTCGAACGGCACGGTTGCGATCGTGTATGGCAAGCCGGCCTCTTCCGCAGCCCAGCGCAGCCGAAGATCACGAACGAAACCGCGAGCCCCCTGCGGTACCCAGTCCAGCGTCCAGATGGTTAGGGTGTCAGCCAGCGCCGTTCTCCTTTTTAAATGGCCCATCGGCGCAGGGAAGCCGCTTCGGGATCGATCGGTGCGGCTAGCATGCTAGTAGGTAGCAGACCTCCGTGCGCAGGGGGCTGGATGCTGCAGTGCCGCCCTGGTTGTACAGATTGGTCTCGTCGATGAGGAACGGCATGTCCGAATGCACCTGCATCGACTTTTCGAGCGCGACGGGCGTCATCGAGAAGGTCGTGATGTACCCCTGATGCCCGAGCATCGCCGGTCCGGCGGTCGACGCCATCTAGCGCATCGTGGTGGTCTTGCCCTTGCCTACTTCACCGGCCAACTCGAAGCCCGGGTTTGCGGACAAACCCGAGAGTTCGAGCATCGGTGCGGCAAACGCCGCCATGAGAAAGAACGACGGGATCGGGTGGCCGCAGAGCGGCTGCGCGACCTGCGTGAGCCATTCGGCATGGGTGCCCTTCGCGGCGCACTTGTGTGCGCTAGTTGCGAAGGCCACCAAACCCTTGCGAGTGCCCTTGGGAGCGTACACCTGGCCTGACGCACTGGCGAACTGCCCGCCAGCCCAGCCAGGGCGATCAAAGATCAGGCGAGCAGCGAAGTGCTCGAGTTCCTCAAGCTTCTCGAGCAACTCTTCCTTTTCTGCCTTCTTCCAGATCGACAATCCCCGGTCTGCAAGCAGGCGAAACATCGCGGCCCGGTCAATCAGATCGCGCTCGTGCAGCAGGACCTTCTGGCGGCCACGACGTACCTCGTGCCACAGCTGACCGCGTTGATCGACATAGCCTTTCACCTTGACGATTGGCGGACGACGCTCGGCGTCTCGCAACTTCTTCGTAGTCATGTCCTTATCCAATTCACGTGATTCACGTGAAAACTGACAGTGCAGATGTACTGATCAGCTTCATCGTGCTGGTGGAAAAATGGCGAATGAGGATAGGTGTAGTGTTACACCGTTCTCTCCTCTCCAACTCGCTCTATTGTGCTCTGGAGGCCTTCGCAGACCTCCAGAGCATGCTATTCGCGTACTTTGATCGATGAGTTCGTTTAGCTGACTGGCTTGGTCTGGGTCAGACCATTCTTGGTCACCCGCACCCCGATCATCAGCGTCAGATCATCGATCGACCACTTGTCGAGCCAGAGCAGGACCTGAGAATGATAGGGCTCAGGAATGCGACGCTTCCGACGAGCACGACGACGACGACCATCGTCAGAGACCCACAGTGCCCGGGAGGGCCAGTAGGACTGCACGAGGTACGTCAGCGACCGAGGCAGGCGGTTGACGGGCTTCCTCGTCATCCGCACCCGACGGTACACCGGGCTGGGAGAACCATCCGGAAACCGTTTGGTCGTCGTCGCGCTTGAACCCCGCCTTCTTCAACCCTGCAATCGCCTTCTCGTCCTGCAGGATTGCTTCTGCGAAGTCTTGCAGGCCCCGGCGAAACTTCACAGCGATGCACAGCTGAGTCGGACCGGCCTTGAGCGCTGCAGCGAGCCAGGAATGTTCGTAGCCATCTGGGTACGATGACAGCTCGCCGAGCTCCAGCCACATGTTGCCGGTGCCGACACCCTTGTCGTCAGCCGGCTTCGCCTCTTCCTTGCTTTTCAGACGTTCGACGCGCGGGTCGATGCCCTCCAGCAGCATGTCTCGAATTTCAGCGGCACGGTGCCGAGCTTTCGCCAAACCCACGTCCAACGCAGAACCTAAGCCTAGCTCGATTCGGTGGCCCTTGCCGGTGTTCTTGATCTTGAGCTGACCCTTGGGCTTGAGCGTGCCGATGAATATCCATGATCGGCCGCTCGGGCGGATGCGGAGGTAAAGGCCGCCGCCATCGCCATAGAGACCGGGCTTCTTCTCCGACTTCACCTGCCGATCTAAAAGTTTGTTACGCGCGTGCGAGGGCATGATTTCGGCTGTTAACAGGCGATCAGAAGTCCGGCCAGCCATAAACTTGGGCGTAAAGTTTGCGTGGCTTTCCACGATCATCGGCGAACGCCAGTGAACGCAAAATCCATGTAAAAGCCCAGTAAACCGCCACTTTCCAGCGTTCGTAGTAATTCGCGATGGTGCGCTGGAAAGTGGCCGCTGGCGGAGACGCCGGGATTCGAACCCGGGGTGCCCCCTTAAGGGCACGACGGTTTAGCAAACCGCTGG
>CAJYHD010000022.1 GCA_913773715.1 uncultured Sphingobium sp. | reverse complement strand
CCGACGCCGGCACCTTCGTCGAGATGATGGCCGAGGACGGCGTCATGGAGTTTCCCTACGCACCGGCGGGGCTGCCGACGCGCCTGGAGGGCCGCGCCGCCATCGCCAGCCATCTTGAGGAAGCGGGCAAGATGATCGCCTTCAACCGCATGGGAGAGCCTGTCGTTCATCCGTCGACCGATCGCGATATCGTCGTGCTGGAGTTCGAGGGCTTCGGGCGCGGCATCGCGACCGGCGAGCCCTATGACCAGCGCTATATTTCGGTGATACGTACGTCGGGCGGGCGGATCGCCCACTACCGCGATTACTGGAACCCGCTCGCCGTGCTGCGGGCGACGAAGGGCGCCGCGCTGGTCGATGCGCTCATTGGCGGAAAGGCCGATCATGCATGATCGGGTGCTGGTCACCGGCGGCACCGGCAAGACGGGTCGATCGGTCGCGGAGCAGCTCGCGGTCCACCGGGCAGATGCGCGGATTGCGACGCGCCGTCCGTCAGCTGCGGATCACGTGCGCTTCGATTGGGAGGATACGACAACGCATGCTCCGGCGCTCGATGGGGTGAGCTCGGTCTATCTCGTCGCGCCGACCGATCGGGCGGAGCATCTGCCCGTCATGCTCCCGTTTCTGGAGCAGGCGGTTGCGCGGGTACCGGGGCGACTGGTGCTGCTGAGTGCCTCGTCGCTGGACGAGCGCGGGCCGATGATGGGCGCGGTGCATGGCTGGCTCCGTGCCTATGCGCCGCGCTGGACGGTGCTGCGCCCAAGCTGGTTCATGCAGAACTTCACGACCCAGCACCTGCCATCGATCATCGGTGAAGGTCGCATCTATTCCGCCACGCAAGGCGGCCGCGTGCCGTTCATCGACGCCGCGGACATCGCCGCCGTCGCAGTCAGGGCGCTGACCGACCCGACGCTTGCCTCCGACGATCACGTCCTGACCGGGCCGCGAACACTCACCTACGACGAGGTGGCGCGCGCGATCACCGAGGTGAGCGGCCGTGCGGTGCGTCATCACCGCCTCTCGGCGGACGAGCTGACGGATCGCTACGTCGGCTTCGGCATGCCACGTCATTACGCTTCGGTTCTTGGCGGCATGGACGATGCCATTGCGCATGGCGCCGAGGATCGGACGACCGATGAGGTCAAACGGATGACCGGACGTCCAGCAAACGATTTCGCAAGCTTCCTAATCGATCAGCGAGCTGTCCTGAACGGGGGGCAGCCCTGATCCGCCGCGACAATAACAGCCGACAACGCTTTCTTGCCCCGATCTCGTCGCCACCACGTCATCCAATCACGCAACTGCAATGAGAACTGTGAATGCCACCGCACTCATAAGGGACAATCCCGTCATGCCTCCGGCGAAGCGGCTCGCCTATTCGAACGCATGGCCCGCTTTCACCCGGCAGCGGACACTCCGCTTACGCCCAAGCGCGAACGCTGACGCATGACATGGCATCTGCGCAAAGCGGACGCTCGTTCAGCGTGCGCCTGCCACGACCAGCGGCTCCTTCGCGTTCCGACAAGTAAGAACTTACCGACTGCTGGCGCCAACATTGTCCGACCGAGGTTGCCTTGATGCGGTAGGCTCGGCACCGCCGGGTGTTGCGTTGCGAAGTATACGTTGTGCTTCGGCCCGAATAGCGGCTTGCACTGCGGGATTTGCTAGATCCAGCGGGCTCGCGTTGGGATTGTTGGGGATGGCCCGGCTGTTCGCCACCAGCACCGCGGCGGGAGCTGGCGAACCGTCTTGGAGCTTGTAGCGGCCCGGCGCAGCGCCGGGACAAGTCTGTCCCGTTGCGGAGAAGAACGCGTCGGCGCTCTTCTTGTCCTGGCACATCCGCGCGATCGCCACGTTGTCGAAGCCCATCGCGTGCCACGCGGCCGCATCGGACCGGCGCTGGCAACCCTCGTCGTTCCGACCGACGTTTATGTTGAACGCGATCGGGCCGCCCGCTGCACCGCCTCCCGTTCCAACGAGGCAGGGGTTGGCGCCCCCGAAGTAGCTGCCCTGCGCGCTCGGCGTAGTCCACGTGTGCCCGTCATATACAACCTCTTGTCGCGTGGGCACGCTGGTTTGCGGACCGGCGATCGCCATCACGTTGACCGTGCTCTGGGATTGAGCGTCCATCTGCTGCGCAGTCGCCTGCAAAGGAAGAATGGCAATCACGGCGATCACGCCGCCGGCGAACATCTTCATGATCGATCTCCTTCCAGAAAAGCGACCGGGGCAGTGAGGGAAACTGCCCCGGTCAGGTCGCGCGTCAGTCGATGTTCCAGCCCAGCGAGCCGAAGCCGAAGGCGGTCACACCCGCGGCGCCCGCCGCCGTCCAATCCAGCGACGTGTTCGCGAACTCGTCCTGGTGCTCGGCGTTGAAGTTGGTCGACAGCTTGAAGTCGGCGCTGCTCTGCCCGAAGTTCATCACCTGCATGGCAAGTGAGGCGTTGCCGTTGGTCAGGCCGCCGTAGAGACCCGCGTTGAAGCTGGTCGACGTGATCGTGCCATTGTTCGCTGCATCAACGTTCGCGTTGATGGAGGTGCCGGACGCACCCGCACCGCCGACCACCGCGAAGCTGGATCCAGCCGGCACCGAGTTGATGTCCATCTTGCCGCCGAAGCCGCTGCCCGAGGACGCGGACATGTCGCGGTCGATCTTGATGTCGAGCGTCTGGCTGTTGGTGCCGTTGACCGACGAGGTATCGATCGCGCCGTTGGTAAAGCCGCCGAGGCCCAGACCGGCGCCGAGGCCGCCGGTGACCGTTCCCGACGTTTGCGCCGTTGCCGGGGCCGCAATGGCGAGCGCCAGGACCGAGATCGCGCCGTAGAGTGCTTTCTTCATCGCTCATCTCCGTTTCCCGCCGCGTCGGACGGGATCGTTCGCGCGGCGAACCATCCGCCGCACGGCCATTGTGTCACCGCGGGTTTGGCCGTCCCCGCAGTGGCGGACCGAACAGGGATGGTGCGGATCGCACCACCTCGTCTGCGGGCGTCCGCCAGCCGCTGACGAAGTGCCGCAGTGCTGTCCGCGCACGAGCGGAGCGCGCGCGCGGACAGTCACCGCCGGGAAGTCGTGCTGATCGATGCGACGATGGGGCCAGCCCTTCAGCAAGGCCGACGATCCTCGTGCGCGGGGGCAAGGCGATCAGGCCCCGGCTTCCAGGAAGGGGTTCACCGGCTTGCCTGCCGCGCGTCATCCACACTGCGCCGCCGGTGAAGGTGCGGTGTTCCGATCGTTGTTCGGCGATCCAATCTGCTGCTGTGGCTACGACACACATCGTCACCGCACCTCCTGGATCGAGAGCTACCCCTGCCTTTCGCCTGAAAAAATCCGGCCGATTACGGAAGCGCGCGCCGCCGTCTTCCGTATTCCTACGGAGTTGCGACAGGAGCCGAGCGGCAGCACCAGAGTGATGGCGAGCGGAAGGGCGAGCCTTTCGCTTCCGGCGTGGGAGGCGCAGTCATGGCACGAAGAACGCAAGTCGAGGCTATCTCCATCGAACTGCGAGACTTGCCCGCCGCCGTCAGCCTGCGTGATCCGTCGGGCAAGATCATCTGGTCCGCCGAGCAGTCGGCGGGCGACGATCACGTACCTGCCAAGGGGATGGACATCGACGTCCTGACCGATCTTCTGACACCAGCAATTCTGCACGTTCCGGCGATGCCGGCGTCACCGGTCGATCTGCTCATGCTCCACGAAGCGCAGCACCGGGCACGCAATCTCGTGTCGCTCATCATATCGCTGGCTCATCAATCGCTCGAACCGTTGGCGCACGAGCGGGTCGTGACGAGCTTCATCGATCGCCTGCGCAGCCTCGACGCGGTCGCGCAGATCGGTTGCGAGGTCGACGGTGACATGTGCGACGTGGCAGCAGTCACCAGGCGCATCGTGTCGCGGATCGATGACCCTGCTCACCCGCACGTGAGGCTCGAGGGCTCGACCGTGTTGGTCGCGGCGCGCTGGGCTCACCTGATCGCGATCATCACGCACGAACTCGTCGCGAACGCCGTGCGACATGGGGCACTCAGCGTAGCAGAAGGGCGGGCAGACCTGCGCTGGAGCGTCACCAGCTCCGACGAAGGACCTTGCGTGCTGCACCTCGGTTGGCGCGAACGCCACGGACCACCACCGGCGCGCACGCTACGGTCGGGGTTCGGCATGAAGGTGCTGCGAGACCTGCCCGGCTTCAGTAAACGCGTACGCAGCGCCCTGAGGTTTGAAGCGCCGGGTGTCGCCTATGACCTGTGGCTTGAGCTGTCACGAAGCGAGGTGCGGCAGTCCGGCTGATGCCAGTCCGGCCTCCAGACCTAATCTAACCAGCTGTGCAGTGCTGCGTGCTCCGGTCTTTTCGATCAGCTTGGTTCGATACGTCTCGACCGTGCGAGGGCTGATGCCAAGCTGTCGCGCGGCTTCCTTGCTGGTCGCCCCCGCGATCACCAGTTCGAGTACCTGCCGCTCGCGACGCGACAATCGATGCGAAAGGCCGTTCTTCGTTTCGTCGTTGTCGCTGCGACGCCGAGCCGATGTGACCGCGTCCAAGATGACATCGGACTCGAACGGTTTCTCGAGAAAGTCGACGGCGCCGGCGCGCATTGCCTCGACCGCCAGGGGTATGTCGGCGTGGCCGGCTATGACGATGACAGGATCATGTCGATCGCGACGATGTAGATGCTCGAACAGTTCAATGCCGGACGTACCTGGCATGAGCACGTCGCACACGATCACACCCGCAGCGAGGTGGTCGAGCGTGTCGAGAAACAGATCGGCACTGCCGAAAGAACGCGCTGGCATGCCTCCGGTTGCGAGAAGAAGCGCCAGCGACCGGCACATCTCAGGCTCGTCGTCGATGATGTAGACGGGACAATCAAGCTCCGACACCTTGCTCTCCTTCCGCCCTTGGCAAACTCAACACGAAGCGTGCTCCACCGATCTCTGGATCGGTTTCGCACCAGATGCGGCCGCCATGCGCGTCGATGATCGTTCGGCAGATCGCGAGACCTATGCCGACACCGTGCTCCTTGGTTGATTGGAATGGAGCAAATGCGGTCTCCCGCATCCCCAGCGGCAGACCGGGGCCGTTGTCGCTCACAGCCAGGAAAATCGCTGCCGGCTCGGCCCAGGCGTGCACGCGGATGCGTCTGGCGGCTTTCTGTCGTATCGCATCACCGGCGTTGATGATCAGGTTCAACACGACCTGCTGCAGTTGAACAGCGTCGACCACCATGCTCTGCGTGCCCAGGTCCAGCCTGACGCCCAGTTCCGCGCGAACGTCCTTGACCGCCAAGGCACCCAACCTGATCGCGTCGCCGATCGCTTCTGCTGCGTTGACCAGCGCGGGCTCGGCTCGTTGTCGCCCAACGAAGCCGCGCAGTCGTTTCAGGAGGTCGGCCGCACGCACGATCTGCGACGACATGTCATCCAGAAGCGCGCGGATGCCTTCGCCATCTAGTCGATCAGCAGCGAGCATCGCGTGCACTGCGCCAGCGTAGTTGGCGACGATGGCAAGCGGCTGATTGAGTTCGTGTGCGATCGACGAGCCAAGCTGGCCGAGCGCGGTGGCACGCGAGATCTGATAAAGCTCACGCTGCGTCCGCTCGAGCTCCTCGTGTGCGCTCACCAGCTCGGTATCATCACGGACGTAGACGGTACGGAATTGCTGTCCCGCCAGCATGAGCGGCGTCGCGCTAACTCGTAGCCTCAGCTCGCGACCATTCACGACATGCGACGTTATCGGCAGCGACGCGGGCGGCATGTCACCGACCAGATTCGCCAGTGAGACGCCGGCGAGATCGCCTCGGTGCGTCGAGAATAATCGAAGCGCGGCGTCGTTGGCGGCAACGATCCGGTTCGCTTGATCGGTGATGAGGATTACAGCGGGAGAGGCCTTGAACATGACCTCAAGGGTACGCTCCCGGCGGCGCGTCATGATCGACAATCGCCGCTCGCGCAGACGCGATCGCCGAAGCGCCTCACCGATCAGGGCGATGCACAGACAAAAGGATCCGACCACGATCAGATTGCGCCAGGTGAAGAGTGGATCGCCTGCTCGCGCTAGGACGATCGTTCCGGATAAGGCGATCGCGGCGGCGGCGATCGTCGCGGCCAGACCGGCGTAGGCTGCAGTGATGACCGTAGCTGCGATGCAGAACATGAACGGCAGGTCGATGCCAAACACGCGGGAGGCCAACTGGGCTGCGCCAACGACGCCCGCACCGGTCAGACATGCGAGAGCCACGTGCGACCACGAGTTCGCTGGTGAGGCTTCCTCGTCGATCGTGGTCCACAAGCGCTGCAAGCCATGCCCCTCTCGGCGGTATGGAGCGCTCGTCACTCTTAAGAGTCAAGTAGGTCCGATCCGGACCACTCGCATGTAAGACGAGTAAGTCTCCAAATGAAACAGCCGAACAAAAAAGCGATCATTGCGCTCGCCGCTGTGAAGCGAACGATCGCTCGTCAGCAAACGGCAGGTCACTAGCCGAGCAGTTGTCCGGCATGCGGCAGAAGCGATTCTTGCATTTCAAGTTTTATCGCGCCGAACGGGTCTGTCGCGCACCACCATCGCCAGTTTGGGAAGGGGCGGCACGATGGCAAGTCTACAGCGCTTACTCGACGTGCTCGCGCCGAAGGCGCGGAGACGAGCACCGGAACGTGTGAATCGCGGGGCAAGGGCGACAGGGTTGATCGCGAAAGCCGCTGCATGCCCTCGGAAATCATGGCGTTGATCTACAAAGCGTTTGGCGCGGTCGATCTTGATCCCCGTGCCGATGAACTAAGCCCCGTCATCGCTAAAGGCCGCATCATGCCAGGCGCGGGTGGCAACGGACC
>CAJYHD010000021.1 GCA_913773715.1 uncultured Sphingobium sp. | reverse complement strand
AAGGCGGCCCCGGTGCTAGTTCCCTAAGCGGGAAACGGACAATCCAGTGGATGCCGCATGTCCCGATTTGATAGGGGCTGCCTCCTGCTCGGACAAGGCCCCCCTCAAAGGACAGGATGTGCCACGTGGCACACCAATGGTCTTCGAAAGCACGAAGATTGCGAATTTCTTGGCTGAGTCACTAGCCATCGGGCGTGTCGACCTACCAATCTTCGTGCTTTCGAGGACCATCTCCAGCTTCGGTTTTCAAAAGCACGAATGCACCGCGAATACGCTATCGGCAGCAAGGCGCCACCTCCGGAACGGCCAACGTAGTTCGTGCTTTTGAAAACCGAGGCAAAGGCGCTGCACCAGGCTTCGCGTCCTTGCGCAACAGCCCCGCCCTTGTATCGTTTGAGGCTACGTGAAAGCCGCTCACGACCAGAGCCCACCAAGCTGCTACCTTGGTGGGCTCAAACCATCGTTCATGAAGGCTGCTGTCCCGATGAGGCCGCCAACGACACGGATCAGCGTTCCAAATCCCGCAACGGGGCGATCAGTGGTGGTTCTAGGTGCTGGTGCGCTACGCGGCCGGCTGATGCTCAGGGACAGTTTGGACCTTACCCGGCCGATCGCCGCGCAAGTTCTTAGAGCTGATTGATAGCAGCCAGAGTTCAAAGCGGAGGGGTCGCATTATCGCCCTCTGCCCCGATCATCTCCACCGCGATCCCTGTCCCGCTGTTTAATTCGCTCGCGTTCCTGCTCTTGGACGCGGATGCGCTCGTCGCGGCGCTCGCGTATGACAGCATCGTAGAGCTTGGTAAGGTACGGATGCGCGCGCTCGACCCTGGCCCGCGCCAGCTCGTCACCTCTGTGACGCCGCTGCCCGGTGACGGGACCTAGGTATTCCTTGAGCTTGCCCAGCCGCTTGGCAAGCTGCGTGGAGCGCTGCTGCAACCCGCGCGCGGTCTTCTCCCAACTCGCCTGCGCCGCTTCGTGGGACGGCCGGCGTAACGCTGCAAACAACCCGCTGGGCGGCAGCGGCTGTTTGCGGGCGTGGTCATCCCTGACCGTTTCATGGCGCTGGTACATACCGCTGGCTCGCACCTGAGCTCGCTGCGCGCGTGTCTGCACACCGGCCAGTTCCCTGCCGTGTTCCGCTATCCAGGTTTTCTCAACTCCCTCACGCGTCGGACGCCGTTGCCCTCCGGGCTGCATCTCATGCGAGGACAAGGCGGCGGTGTTAATCGCACCCCTTTCGGGGTTCCGATTGCCCAGAGCCGATCTGCCACCGGTGTTAATCGCACCCCTTTCACGGCTTCGGTCGCCAAGGGCGGACATGGCACCGGTGTTAATCGACCCCCCTTGCTCCCTGTCGGACTTCGGCCTGAATCCGGCGGACATGCCTCGCGCCTTGTCGCGAACCTTCTCGACCATCTGGCGCGCCAGTTCCGGAAACCGGATCTCGCGCCGGTCGGCGAAGGCGCGGGCATGGTCCTGCTCGCTCCGCTCCGGCGCATAGTCGCCGGCCATGTCCTTCGACCGGTCGCGCGACAGCACGCGCGCCAGCCGGCCCTGATCGGCGAAGTCATCGCGGCCGTAATGGAGCTGCACGTTGTCACGATGCCGCGTCATCCCGACATAGCTGCTGTGCCGGTCCATGCCCGGCGTCGCCAGCACGTGCCCGCGATCGACGGACACGCCCTGCGATTTGCCGAACGTCGCCGCATAGCCGTGATCGATCGCGGCATAATCCTTGAGGTCGAAGGCGACGCTGCGCCCGCTGTCCAACCGGACGCGCATCCACCCGTCCTCGATACGCTCAAGTGTGCCGAGTGTGCCGTTCTTCACGCCCAGCGACCGCTCGTTACGCAGGAACATGATCCGGTCCCCGGCCGCGAAGTCACGCTCGCCCCGATCGGCCGCGACGGTCCGGTCCTCACCCAGATCGCCGCTCGCCCGCACCCGCTCGCGCGCCTCCTGATTGAGTTCGCGCACCTCGGCGTTGGTGTGGGTGAACATGATGCGGGTCTTGTCCGGCTCAGCCTGACGATCCCGGTCCCAGCGGTCCACCAGCTCGGCCCGTGCCGCCCCGCGCGTGTCGGCTGCATGGACCATGCCGTGCGCTGCATAGGCGTCCAGCGCCTCGGCCGTCCGGCCAGTGGCGAAGGCCCGTGTCGCCTCCTTCTGCCAGTCCTCGAGCTGCCGGCGTATCTCGGTGATCTCGGCTGCGCCGTGCCGCTCGGTGATCGACCGGAACGCCGCGCCCGCCTCGATCGCCTGCAACTGCTCGGAATCGCCCACCAGCACCACCTTGGCCCCGGCGTCACGGGCATGAGACAGCACCCGCTCCATCTGGCGGGTGCCGATCATCCCGGCCTCGTCCACCACCAGCACGTCCTTCGGCCCGAGCTGGTCACGACCCTGCGCCCAGCCATGCTCGAGGCTGGCGATCGTGCGCGACGCGATCCCCGATCCGCCCTCAAGGTTCTCGGCCGCGATCCCGGACAGCGCCGCCCCGCGCACGTGGTAGCCCTCGCGCTCCCATGCCTCGCGCGCGACGCCCAGCATCGCCGACTTGCCGGTGCCGGCATAGCCGACGACCGATGCCAGCCCGTCGCGTCCGGTGATGTGGTCGAAGGAATCGCGCTGCTCGCCCGACAGTACCAGGCCCCGCCCCTCAGCCGCCTCCAGCGCACCGGTCCGCTGCCGGCCGGACACGCCATGATCGCCGCGCCGGGCCAGTTCGTCGCCGGCCTTTTCCAGCCGCGCCTCGGTCGCGATCATGTCGCGGGAGGTGAACCGTTCCTGGTCCCGCCCGTCCTTGCCCAGCGCCACCAGCTCGGGGCTTGCGCGCACCGCCGTCATCACTTGGTCAAACTGATCCTTGCCGTCCGAATGCCGGAACGCGAACGCGGCGAGGTCGCGGGTGGTGAAGGTCGATTGTTGCCGCGTGATGCCGTCCAGCGCGATGCGCGGATCGGCCGCAATCTTCTCGCCGTTCCCACGCGCAATCCGCCGGTGATCGTCAGCACGCTCGGCATTCTCGCCGCGCTCCAGCCGGCGCATTCCCACCGGGCCGATCTTGTGCTGGGGCTCCAGCTCGATGCCCCGATCGGCATGGCTGCGATGATCGATCCGACCCTCAAGCCCCAGCTCGGCCATGCGCTCGTTGACATGGGCGGCCCAGGCCTCCCGCCAGGCCTGCAACAACTCCCCGCTGTTCCAGTCGCGGTTCTTCTGCCCGAATCCCTCCGGTCCTACGTCGCGCATCGACAACATGACGTGCGCGTGCGGCTTCGGGCTGCCGTCCTTCGCCTTGTCCCAATGCACGTTGAGGTCCGCGACCATCCCGCGCTTCACGAACTGCTCGGCGACGAAATCGCGCGCCAGTGCGATGCCCTGCTTCTCGTTCATCTCGCGCGGGATCGAGAACTCCACCTCGCGGGCCAGCTGCGCGTCCTTGCGCTTCTCTCCTGCCTCGATCTCGTTCCACAACACGGTGCGGTCGCTTAGACGCTCCGGTGCGCCTTGCGGCAACATCACCTCGGAGTGGATGACGCCGGCCTTGTTTGAGAAGTCGTGGGCACGCCCCAGCCGCTCGTCGTGCAGCTCGGACGCAGATCGATACGCAGCCGATGCGACCGCGCTGGAGCCTTTCGCACGGCTGATGACCTTGGCGCTGAAATGGTAGATCGCCATCGCGACTGCCATTATGCCCTTTTGAGCGCACGTCGGCAACGATGTATAAGCGCGCAATCACGATCCGCTTCGCTCCTCCTGACTGACTTGTTGGTTCTTCTACGCGGTTGCGGCTTTACCCACGTGGCCGGGGTGCTAGGATGCTGCTGACCGATACGCGGAAGGGTAAAGGCGATGCGGAAAGTTCGCGACTATGACGCCGAACTGAAGGCGCTGGGTGATAAGGCCCGGGCGCTGAAGGCGAAGCGGGTCGAACAGCTCGGCCAGCTCGTCACCGCAACCGGAGCCGATGCGCTCGATGCTGAAACCCTTGCCGGCGTGCTGCTCGACGCGATCGGATCGAAGGATGCGAGCGCGAAGGAGGCATGGCGCGCGAAGGGCGCGGCCTTCTTTCAACGGCGCGGGCGGAAAGGTAGCGGCGCTGCTGCAATCGACGGAGCGGGCAATGCGACTGAACCGCGCGGCGACGCTGCGGACGGAAGCGGGTCAGCGGCGAACGGATAGCAGGGGCTGGGTCGTGCAACGCCGCGAACGCACCCGCCACCTGATAGAGCTGGGCGGCCTCGTCCAGAAGGCCGGGCTGGTCGATCTCGCCGACGATGATCGCGCGACGATCTACGGTGCGCTGCTGGAGTTGGTCGGTAAGGCCAGAAGCGAGGCTGGTGACGACACGCTGGCATTGTGGAAGCGCCGCGGCCGGCGGGCGTTCGACGCGGAAGAAGCTGACCGGGAGACGAGGGAATGATGACGATCGACCTCGACACGCTGCGAAGCGAAGTCCGTGCGCTCGACTATGTGCGTGGCAGCCCGGCCGAGGACACGATGTGGCGCGAGGACGACGAGGACGCTCGCGCCAACCTCACGATCGAAGGCATGGCCCTGACGCCCGAGGATGACGCGCTGTTCGACATGATGCGCGACGAACGCGTGCCCCCTGCCCTCGCCACGCAAATCCTTCTCAGGCTGCTCGGCCATCCTGATGCCGATCCGGCGCTGGCGATCACTCCCGCCGGCGCGAGCCGCTGATGCCGGCGCGGATCGGCCCGCTCTGGGCATTGCTGATCGGCTTCGTCGTCCTGATGGCGAGCAATAGCTGGCTCAAGGGCATCTTCGGTGTCGGCGAGATCGCAACCGACGTGCCGTTCCTGCTCACCGGCCTGGTCCTGTTCGGTATCTGGAAGTTCAATCGCCGTGGGCAGGCTCGCAACACGCTGATGGGTTCGGCCCGCTTCGGCGATCGCCGCGACCTGGCGAAGCTGGAAAGCTCGGGCGATCTCGTCATCGGCCGATCGGGTCGTAACAACAAGCTCCTGCGGTATGACGGCCCGGCCCATCTGCTGACGATGGCACCCACCCGCTCGGGCAAGGGTGTCGGCACGATCATCCCCAACCTGCTGCTGCTCGACCGCTCGGTGATCTG
>CAJYHD010000020.1 GCA_913773715.1 uncultured Sphingobium sp. | reverse complement strand
GCGGTCGCGATCCCACGCGGCTGGAGGCGGCGGTGGAGCAGATTAGGCAGGACGGAGGTATCGCCGCGCCGATCGCCTTCGATTTGGACGATGCCCCAGGTACGGCGGCGGCGTTGCAATCCATAGCATCGACAGATGGGCGGCTGGATATTCTGGTCGCCAATGCCGGGGTGCGTAACCGTACGGGCTTTGGAGGCTTCGATCGGGGATCTTTCATGGATCTGCTGGCCACCAATCTCGTCGCGTCGGGGGACATATGCCACCGGGCAGCGCAGGCCATGGCGAGTGCAGGGCGTGGTGGGCGGATAATCGTTCTCGGTTCGATGGTTTCGTCGATGGCGACGGCGGGGGATCCGGCTTATCTGGCGGCAAAGGCGGGGCTAACCGGCCTGGTCCGCGCGTTGGCCGCCGAGTACGGGCCAATGGGTGTCACCGTGAACGAGATCGCTCTAGGCTCTTTCACCACGGAATACAACGCCGCGCTCGCTGCCAACCCGCAGGCGAATTCTGCGGTGCAATCGCGTACCCTGCTGGAGCGTTGGGGCAAGCCGGAGGAGATCGCCGCTGCGGCACTCTTCCTCGCTTCTTCCGGTGCGGCCTATGTGACCGGGCACCGGTTGGTCATCGACGGAGGCATGTCGCTGAAATTATGAGCAGTGGTTTATCTTATGTACCCGCAACGCAGGCCCGGGATCTTCCGGGGCTGCGTCTAGTCCTCAATGCAGGCGTCCCTGGCCCGTGGAGCGAGGCGGCAAAGGCCCTGTTCTATGTAAAGGGCATCCCCTTCGTCCCCGTCCCACACAAAGGCGGCATGCCGAACGAGGAACTGGTCGCGTGGACGGGCATAGCCAACGCGCCCGTGGCGATGCTGGACGACGAACGGCCCCGCGCGCATTGGAGCGAGATTTTGATGCTCGCAGAGAGGCTTGCGCCAGAACCGCGCCTGATACCGCGGGACGAGGCGTTGCGAGTGCAAGTGCTGGGTTTGTGTCACGAGATATGCGGCGAAGATGGCCTGGGATGGAACCGGCGCCTCCAATTGCTGGAACGATCCGAAATCACTGCCAGGCGCAAGGCGGCGGAGAAGGATCCGACGGCTCTGGACCGACCGAACGTGCCGATCGCACGAATGCGCTTTCGTTATTCCCCCAACGGCGATTTGGCGGCTGCCGAGCAACGGATTCTGGCGATCCTGGCGCATCTCGATGCGGCGCTGGCGGCAAACCGTGCCAAAGGGGCCGACTGGCTAGTGGGGGAAAGGATGACGGCGGCCGACATCTATTGGACTGCGTTTTCCAACATGTTCGTACCGATCCCCCACGATCGTTGCCCAATGCCTGACTTCTATCGAGAGGCAGCGCTCGTCCAGTCTGCCGCCGTGTCCAGCGACGTCACGGCCGATCTGCTGGATCACCGAGACAAGGTGGCGGCCATCTGCTTTGAAAACCCCATGCGGTTTTGAACGGTGCGGCTCCGTCAACGCTGCAGGAGCGTGACATGTTCGATACGGTAATTCGCAACGCCACCATCATCTATGGTACGGGCGCGCCCTCCCGCGTCGGAGACGTCGCCATCACCGGCGACAGGATCACGGCGGTGGGCACCGTGGCGGGATCAGGGCACGAAGAGATCGACGCGGCCGGCCTTACTTTGACGCCGGGGTTTGTCGATATTCACACCCATTACGATGGACAGGTATCGTGGGACAGCGCACTGGAGCCATCGTCGCTGAACGGCGTCACCTCCATCGTCATGGGCAATTGCGGTGTCGGCTTCGCACCTGTTCGGCCGGAACATACGGCCGGCTGATCGAACTGCTTGAGGGCGTCGAAGATATCCCCGGCACGGCCTTGCACGAAGGCCTGACCTGGGAGTGGGAAAGCTTCCCCCAATACATGGACGCCATCGATCGACGACGCTTCACCATCGATATCGGAACCCAGGTGCCTCATGCGGCGCTGCGCGTCTATGTGATGGGCGATCGCGGCATCGATCACGAAGCCATTCCCACCGACGCGGAAAGAGAGCGGATGGAGGCTCTGGCCCTTGAGGCGGTGCAGGCCGGCGCGCTTGGCATCACCACTTCCCGCAGCGTCGCGCATCGGGCCATCACGGGGGAACTGAACGGCACGCTGACGGCGGAAAACAACGAGATCATGGCGCTGGCCCGCGCGCTGAAGACGGCGGGAACTGGTGTTCCAACTGATCACCGATGCCTACATGAAAGGCGATGCGGACTTTGTGAACGCCGAGATAGGCTTGATCGAGCGGATCGGACGCACGACCGGCCGGCCGGTTTCGTTCACCCTGATGCAGACCGACGCGTTGCCCGATCGCTGGAGGGAATTGCAAAGGCGAGCGGAAGGGTGGGCTAGCGAGGGTCTGGACATCCGCACGCAGGTGGCGGCGCGGCCCGTGGGCGTGATCCTGGGTTTCGCGACCACGCTCAATCCGTTCGCGTGGACCCCAACCTACAGCGCACTCCTGGGGCTGTCGGTCGAGAACCGAGTGGCAGCCCTTGCCACGCCGGACGTGCGTACGGCCATCATCGCCGAGCATCGCACGATGGCCAAGGACGCGATGACGGCCCGACACAAACCGCTTTCTCAAAGATGTTTCGCATGCGCATGCCTGTCGACTACGAGCCCCAGCCGGAGCATTCGGTCGGTGCGGAAGCGGAGCGACTGGGCAGGGATCCTGCCGAACATACATACGACGTGTTGCTGGAAGAAGGCGGCTATCGCCTGCTCTATTTCCCTGTGGTCAATTTCGCCGATCACTCGCTCGACGCCGTCCACGCGATGATGGCATCAGATCGTGCGCTATTCGGCCTGTCTGACGGCGGCGCGCATTGCGGCACGATATGCGATGCCAGTTTTCCCACCACGGCTATCGGATTCTGGCGACACGGCAATCGGCATGGCCATGCCTTCACTGTCGAGGCGATGGTACATGGCTATAGCCAACGCAACGCTCGCTATGTGGGTTGGGAGGATCGCGGCGTGATCGCGCAGGGCTATCTTGCCGATCTCAATCTGATCGACCTGGATGCGCTTGTCCTGCCTCCGCCAGAGATCGCGCGGGATTTGCCTGCCGGGGGTGCACGACTGTTGCAGCGCCCGACCGGTTACCGCATGACCATGAAGTGCGGGCAGGTAACGTTTCGAGACGGAACTGCGACCGGTGCTCTTCCAGGGCGTCTGATACGCGGCGCGCAAACGTTAAATTAGAAAAAGAACCGGAGAGGACAGTTGATGGGGGGAGGGTCGGAATGGAGCCGGGGCTGGCGCACGGTCGCCAGTGGTACGTTGGGAATGACCGCGATGGCGGGTGTCGCCAGCGTCACCGGAGTTGTGATGGAGCCGTTGCAGCAGGAGTTCGGGTGGCCACGCGCCGTGGTGGCCGTCAATGTCTTCCTTTGCTCGGCTATGGCGCTGCTGCTCGCTCCGGTCGGTGGCGCACTCACTTCCAGATTGGGCGCGAGAAAGGTAGCCATCGGTGGTACGATCGGTGCGATCCCCGGCTTGCTGCTGATCAGCCTTTCAGGTGGCTCACCCTGGACGTGGTATGCCGCCTGGACAGCGTTTGCCGTCGTCAACGTCGCGATCGGTCCGATGGTCTGGTCGGTGGCAGTCAGCGGATTGTTCGAGCGTGCGCGAGGATTGGCGCTCGCCGTGACACTGAGCGGTGGCGGCCTTGCCCATCTGCTCTTTGCCCCTCTCGCCGTCATGATGGAGGCGCGTTACGGATGGCGATGTAGACCCCCCGCCATCCGTAACGCGCCTCCATCATGACGGCGAGAGGGGCAAAGAGCAGATGGGCAAGGCCGCCACCGCTCAGTGTCACGGCGAGCGCCAATCCTCGCGCACGCTCGAAC
>CAJYHD010000019.1 GCA_913773715.1 uncultured Sphingobium sp. | reverse complement strand
CGCGGGCTGACCCATGCCCGGCTGCTGTGGACCGCCGAATGGCATATCCGCGACGAAACCTACGCCAGCGCGCTCGCCGCGATCGTCGATCACCACCATGCCCATCCGCTCAGCCGTTTATGGGGGCCGGGTGACACTTCGTCATCGGACGGGCAGTTCTTTCGTGCGGGCGGGCGCGGCGAGGCGCGCGCCGATCACAATGCCCGCTATGGCAGCGAGCCCGGCGTGCTGTTCTACACCCACATCTCCGACCGCTTCGCGCCCTTCCACAGCAAGGTCATCGCCGCCAATGCCGGCGAGGCTCCACACGTCATCGACGGCCTGCTCGACCATGAAAGCGGTATCGCGATCCGCGAGCATGCGACCGACACCGCCGGCGCCGTCGATCATGTCTTCGGCCTGTGCCACCTGCTCGGCTTCCGCTTCGTGCCCCGCATCCGCGACCTTGGCGAACGCCGCCTCTATGCCATGAGCGACCTAGCACCCTGGCCGACGCTGCGACCCCTCATTGCCGGACCGGTCAACCTGCGCGCCATCGAGGAGGATTGGGACGAGACGCTGCGGCTTGCCGCCTCGATCCGGGCCGGCACCGTCCGCGCATCGGTGATGCTGCGCAAGCTCGCCGGCTATCCCCGCCAGAACCCCGTCGCCCGCGCGCTGCGTGAGATCGGACGGGTCGAGCGCACCCTGTTCATGCTCGACTGGCTCGACGATCCCGATCTGCGTCGGCGCACCAACGCCAACCTCAACAAGGGCGAGGCCCGCAACGCGCTCGCCTGTGCCGTCTTCTTCAACCGCCTCGGCGAATTGCGCGACCGCACCTTCGAGAACCAGTGACATCGCGCTTCCGGCCTCAACCTGATCGTCTCGGCCATCATCCTGTGGAACACCGTTTATCTCGAACGCGCCGTCCGCCACCTGCGCGAGTGCGGCATCGACGTGCCCGACACCCTGCTCGCCCATGTCGCCCCGCTGGGCTGGGAGCACATCAGCCTCACCGGCGACTATCTGTGGAACGAAATCGACAAACCCCGCGAGCGATTCAGGCCGCTGCGGACGACGGGATCACCGGCCCGCCCTTAGCGTACGCTCAGAAAGACATTCTGCGATGACCCCAGGTAGCCGTTTTCCCGAAATATGTTCCCGATTGCTCATTCCCGAAATGGCCCGTTTGAGACGGAGAAATGGGACGATCCAACGACACGAAAGGAACCCGCCATTGGCATTTATCCGGAACGGATAATGTGAGCAGAAAATCCCGATTGCGAGCAGCGCCGGATGATGGCGAGCACGCTGGCAGCTAATTTGAGCAAAATGCCACCCGTCAGTGGCAGATAGCGTGAGCAGAGAATCGCTCCCATGGCGAGCAGACGCCGCTATGTTTGCGAGCCTCTACACGTAGAGGTGAGCTTGGTCATGGTCGGTCGGTCTCCAAAGTGTTGTCTCGGCAACTTTACTTTAGATACCTGCTGGCCAGCCATGGCTGGCCCTGATGAAGCCTGCGGCCGCTTCGCGACCTTGTCTTCATCAGGGCCATATCGGCTCCCGAACCAGCGCTTCCCGATGTGCTATGACCCAGAGTTCATATCGAAGGCGCCTGACCGCTGGGCATACGAGAATGGCGTCACGCTGGACTTCAGCCGGCCGGGCAAGCCGACGGACAACGCGTTCGTAGAGTCGTTCAATGGCCGCCTTCGGGATGAGTGCCTGAACACGCACTGGTTCCTGTCGCTGGAGGACGCGTGGGCCAAGATCGAGGCCTGGCGGCGAGACTACAACGAGAGCCGCTCTCACATATCGCTTGGCTGGCTGACGTCGGCCGAATATGCTGCTGCCGCGGCCAAGATCGCGGCCGAATGAACGCCGGAAACTCACCCTCGACTTGGATGAGAAACCGGGGGACCCTCAAACGTCGGTCGGTCTCTGGTTGCCGCTGGATGAAAGATTGGGGTCACGTCACGCCACACCCGGACACCTGTGGCCCACCCCTGCAGTGAAACAGGAAAGCCGCTACGCCTTAGTCAAATTGACGTTAATTTTGCGCTGAAAGAGATCGAATTACCCCAGCTGGCACTCCGGCCACGATTACGTTAGTGGGAACGTCTTTTATAACTATTGCGCCAGCGGCAATTACACTTCCAGCACCAATTGTAACGCCAGGTAAAACTGTCACTGACGCGCCTATCCATACTCCATCAGCTATTGCCACAGGTTTCGTAAAGAGGTCATGGCTAGCGCGGCATTTCTCATCATTGGTTATATGGTGAGAAGAAGTTATTATTGTCACCCGTGGACCAATACGGACGTTGTTGCCTATTATGACGCCTCCATCGCCTTCAACAAGCAGGCCCTTGTTGATGAATACGTCAGTCCCGACTGCTAATCGGCAGTTCGTCAAATTTACGCCGCTACTGATGTAACTTCTTGCGCCTATGCGCGCACGGATCAGGGCTGCGCGACGGACATACCAAGCCAAACGGGTGCTAACGCGGCGAAGCATGGTCCACCGCTTACGCGATCACAATTGATCATTCAAGACCAGTTTACAAGTAGTCCAGCCATGCACAACGGAATCGCTCCGGCACAGTTGCGATGTGGCTCGGGGAATGAACATCGCGGATAAGTGGATTGCCGATCTGACAGTGGCCATGGTGGCCGCGAACAGGAGGCAAGATGAGCAAGCGACCCCGGCGTAAGCACAACCCGGCGTTCAAGGCGAAGGTGGCGTTGGCTGCGGTGAAGGGTGAGAAGACGCTGGCTGAGTTGGCGCAGCAATATGATGTGCACCTGAACCTCATCAACCAGTGGCGGGCACGGCTGCTGGAAGGTGCGGCTGACGTGTTCGGGTCGGAGCAGTCCGCGGTAGAACCGGCGGTCGACGTCGAAGTGCTGCATGCCAAAATCCGCGAACTGACGCTGGCGAATGATTTTTTGTCCGGTGCGCTCGGGAAGGCCGGTCTGTTGCCGAGCGCAAAGCGATGATCGACCGCAGTTCTGTGCTGCCGCTGGTCGCCCAGGCGCGGCAGCTCGGGATCAGCCGCGGCAGCATCTACTATCTGCCACGCGCCGTGCCGGAGGCCGATCTGGCTATCATGCGGCGGATCGACGAATTGCACCTGCTCTACCCGTTCGCGGGTAGCCGGATGCTGCGCGACCTGCTTCGGCAGGAAGGCATGTCAGTCGGCCGGCTGCATGTCGCGACGCTGATGAAGCGGATGGGGTTGGAGGCGATCTACCGTCGTCCGAACACGTCGAAACCGGCACCGGGGCACAAGGTCTATCCCTACCTGCTGCGCAAGCTGGCGGTGACGAGGCCGGGACTGTCAGGAATTTCGTGTGTGGGCGGGCATAACGGGAAGGAAGGAGGCCCGATATGTCCCGACGCAAAGAGCCGGCGATACCGAACGAGCTTCTGG
>CAJYHD010000018.1 GCA_913773715.1 uncultured Sphingobium sp. | reverse complement strand
CGCGATCATGGAATATTCGCCAAACCCGACTTACAGCGGGGGGTGGACTCTTAATTGGCTATATAGGTTCCCGGTCATCGGGAAAATTTTATCTGGTGAATCAAGAAATGGTGATGCCACTGGTCCGTATTCTTGGTTTCTTGATTTTTTAAATATATATGCTTCTCCCGAATATAATAACACAACTGGATTTCTTACAGTTGTCTATGACTGGGGATGGTTACTTGCTATCATTTTCATGGCCGCCTATGGCGCAATTGCAGGCTTCACCTTTGCCTCCTTCCGGAGCGGGCGAGGAAGACTACGCTATGTATATCCGATTGTACTTTATTCCATCTTCGAAATTTTGCGCATCGGCTACATCTATGATGGCCGTGCGGTCGCGGCAATAATCGGGGTCGGGATCGCCTTGGCCATTTGGGCCAAACCTGTGACAGACGACGTCATCGTCAACAGTCAAGCGCGGTTGAGCCAGTAGCGATCAAAGGCAAGACAAGCGTAAATTGCCGCTACCAATAAAGATCGGCCATCTCCCGTATTTCGCCAACCTTCCCCAAATTGGAAAACCATGCGCGTTCTTATCAATGGTCGTTTCCTCGACAAGCCGGTCACCGGCGTAGAACGCTTCGGACGCGAAGTGACGCGGGCGCTCGGCATGCTCAAGGCCGCTGGAGATGCTCGACTCGACGGGCTCGACCTGCTCATCGTGCGCCCGCAGTCCAATTCGCCTGCTCTTACCCCGCTCATCCCGGAACTGCGAGTTGGAGAATCCGGGGGGCAGCTATGGGAACAATGGCATCTGCCGCGTTCGGCACAGGGCCGCGACGTTATTCTCAACCTATGCAACATGGCGCCCTTCGCGTCGCGACGGAACATCACCTGCGTCCATGACGCGCATCCCTGGTTGATCCCACAGAACTTTTCGTGGCAGTTCCGCAAATGGTACGATCTGGTCATCCCACGGATCATCGCGACCAGTGCCCGTTGGACCACCGTGTCGCGCTTTTCGGCGGACAAATTGGTCGAGCTCGGGATCGCCAATCGGGCGCCTGATGCGATTACCTACAATGCGGCAGACAATTTTGATTCGGACGTTGATACGGGCACAAAGAGACTGCTGCCTGAAGGCGTGCGCTCACCATACGTGCTTTGCCTCGGCAGCCGGTCGGCAAACAAAAACATCGGCATGATCGCTGGTATCGCACCGCACCTCGCCGAGCGCGGCATCTGTGTCGTCGTTGCAGGCGGTGGTAATGCCAAGGTGTTTGGTGGAGGGGTGCGGGGGGTTGAAGATAATGTTGTTAACCTTGGCTTCGTGTCGGACGAGACGCTCGCTGCATTGTATTGCCAAGCCTCTGCCTTCCTATTTCCCTCGCTTTACGAAGGGTTTGGGGTGCCGGCGATCGAGGCGATGAAGTTCGGCTGCCCCGTCATCGCCTCAGACAGTTCAGCACTTCCTGAAGTGTTGGGCGATGCCGCAATTCTGCTGCCACCGCATGCGCCCGATCGTTGGTTGGATTCAATCCTGACGCTTCATGATGATCCGGTACGACGCGCAAAGTTAGTTGGCAAAGGACATGAGCGGGTCAAGCAGTACAGTTGGAAGGGATCGGCGCTGGCCTTCGCCGCGCTTGCACAGGACATGATGCGATGAGCGACCCAGCTGGCCTTACCGTGCTACATGTCTGTGAATGCCTGATGGGTGGGACGGCGAGCTACTTCGAGGAAATCATTCCCGCTCAGATCGCTCGCTATGGCGCCGGACGGATCGCGCTGTTAGCCCCAAGCAGCGAACTTGCAGCCTTTCCTACGATAGAAGGCCTCGTTCGCTTGGACTATCGGCAGGATCGACGGTCGCCGGGCGCGCTGGCCCGATTGGGCCGGGCAGTACGGCAGGCCCTCACGATCCGTGCGCCCGCGCTCGTACACCTGCACAGCACCGTTGCAGGCGCGGTCGGTCGCATTGCATTGCAGGGCCTGCGCCGGCGTCCGCCCGTCGTCTATTGCGCGCATGGGTGGATGATCGATCCGGATCGTGAAACGAAGCACAATGGTGCGCTGGTAGCGATGGAGCGCGGCTTGTCGCGCCTGACCGACCGGATCGTCAACATCTCTCCGCACGAGACACGTTTTCTGGCGGCGCAAGGCTTCGATCCGGCCCGCATGACGCTGATCGTATCCGGAATCCGCGACCGTGCGCCAGCGCCCTTCACCATACGACCCGATAGCGATGGTGGTCCGATCAGGCTGCTCTTCATCGGCCGGCTCGACCGGCAGAAGGGGTTCGACCTGCTGCTTGCCGCCTTACGCCACGTCCCCCCGGGTAAGGTCAGGCTGACGGTGATCGGTGCGGCCCTGAAGGGCGGCGAGCCCGTCGACCTCTCCCATCCGACTATCGATCACAGGGGCTGGCTGCCGCGTGAGGCGGTCGCAGAGGTGATTGCGGACGCCGACGCAGTGGTCATGCCCAGTCGGTGGGAGGGGCTGCCGCTGGTCGCGCTGGAGGCGATGCGCGCGGGCCGTGCGCTGATCGCAACGAATGCCGGTGCCTTCCCCGACCTGATCGAGGACGGGACGACCGGACTTCTCGTCGACCATCATGATCCACGCTTCCTGGCCGATGCGCTCGCCCGCGTCGATGCCGATGCCCTGCGCCGGATGGGACTGGCGGCGCGCGACCGATTCGTCAGCCGATTCGATGCGGACCGGATGAATCACGATCTGCTCGCGCTCTACGACGAACTCATGTTGCCTGAGGCGCGACCATGAGCGGCGGTCCGTCTCCTGCCCATTCTGTTCGAGGGAGCGTACGCGTGATCGATGCTCATTCTGCTCTTGGTGTCGCCCGTCGGCGGCTCAAGGTGGCCTATCTGGTTCCGCCTTCGTCGCATTTTGCAGGCATCGAGCGTGTTACCCACGATCTCGCGTCCGCGTTGACCGAGCAGGCGGACGTACCTGCCGACGTCACAGTGTTGTATTTCAACGATTATCCCGAGACGCGCGAGGCACCATATCGCCGGATCGTGATGGCGGGCAACCGCGTGCGGCAAGTGCCGCGCGCATTGTATTCCGTCGCGGCCCGTGAAAATTTCGACGTGATCGTGATCCCGCAGTTCGAGATTGCGATCCTGTGTCTCACTTACAATCGTCTGCACGGGCGCCGCGACCGCATCGTGCTGCATCTCCACGGCAATCCTGATATCGAACGCGCTACATCGGTAAA
>CAJYHD010000017.1 GCA_913773715.1 uncultured Sphingobium sp. | reverse complement strand
CTGTTCCGGCGCGATGCTGGCAGCAACGCCAGCATCTACGGCTCGCTCTACAATCAGGGAACGATCCTGGGAACGTCAGGGCCAGCGATTGTCATCGACCAGACCGGCTCCGGGTACCTTTCGGTCGATAACCGCGCAAGTGGATGGATCGGCGGCATTTCGGGCCGCCTGTCCGGTCTCGTCAATCTCGGTACGGTCGATGGCGGCAGCGGCAGCGCCGTCGCATCGACCTATAGCTCCATGTTCATCGAAAATCGGGGCCAGATCGTATCGAGCGGCGCGGCGCCAACGATCAGCACCACCGGTTCGGCCTATATCACGAACATGTCGGGCGCCACGATCGGCGGCGCATCGATCGCCATCCAAACGAGCGATGTCCTGAACCTGACGAACCAGGGCACGATCAACGGGTCCGTCATATCCAGCGCAGTCGGCGTCCAAGGCAGCAGCATCGACACCCGCGAGGGAAGGATCAACGGCAACCTGATCCTGGGTGCCGGCGATGACACGCTTCGCGCGATATATGACGCGACTAGCGGCCGGATCAGTTCCATCACCGGCACGATCGACGGCGGCGCCGGATTTGACACCGTGCAAATCGGAGTCGCGAGCGACACCATATTCCGCACGGTAGTGCTGCCGACCAATTTCGAAATCTTCGGGATCGAGCTCAGCAATAACGCGATCGCGACGCTGGCCCCCGATTTCACGGCCGGAACGGGCGTGCGGATCAATGGCTTTGGCACGCTCGTCAATCAGGCAGCCCTTACGACCAGTGGCACCGCAATCGACGCAGGGTTTTCGACCTACGAACTGACGTTCGACAATCGAAACACGATCACCGCGAACCTCAACGGCAATCTGGCCTTCGCCGTCAATCGCCCCGCCAAGGTCATTAACAGCGGCACGATCATCGCCAATGGCGGATCGGGGGTTTCCGCCTATTCCTCGCTTACGAACAGTGGATCGATTTCTGCGACGGGAACGGGCGCGACGATCGGATATGGCGCTCTGAACAATAGCGGGACGATCCGCTCATCGGGTGGCACGGGCGTTATCCTCTATGGGTCTTACCCGGACTCAACCAACAGTGGCACGATCGAAGGCGCATCCTATGGCTTGTCGCTGACCGGCGGTCGCCTCATCAACAGCGGGTCGATCACCGGGGGGACGGCAGGCGTGTCGCTCGGCGCGACGCTCGTCAACGCGACGAGCGGCGTCATTGTCGGCGGCGTGGCAAGTGGGGGATATCGATCGATCCTCGCCAATGCAGGCCGGATCGTCGGGGATGTCGACCTGTCCTCGCCCTACAGCTTCGATTCCAACAGTGACATTGTCGTGGACAATGGCGGCAGCGTCACCGGAGCGATCCGCCTCGGCGGCGGCGACGATCAGCTTGTCGTCGATCTCGATGCTCCGGCAGGACGCGCATTCGCAGGCGCTGCTGGCGGCGTCGATGCGGGGGCAGGGTGGGATACGCTGCGTTACCGCGTGAAGGCCGACGCCAGCGCGACGCTGGCGGTTGCCAACGGCTTTGAAGCGCTGGCTTATGAGGTGTCCGATGGTGCCCGGCTGTCGCTCAGCGCGCCTGTGGCGCTTGGCGCGAGCATCGGCCTTGTCGGTGATGGCACGGTATCGCTGAACGGAACGATATCGAGCGTCGACCGCACGCTCATCGACGCGACGATCCTGACGACGGACCAGTTGATCGGCACCGGCAACAACCAGACCCGCAAACTGTCGATCATCAATGACAGCAATCTGTCGCTGAGCGTCACGACGCAGAACTACAGCTATAATCCGGCCGCGATCATGGCCGGATCGGCCGATTTCACGAACAACGGCTCGATCAACATATCCAATGCCGCAGGGCGCAATTACAGCGCGACGGCTATCTTCGGATATGGTGACGCGGCAACCGCGACCAACAGCGGAATCATCACGCTGACGGGCAGAGGCACGGCCATCGGCGGGATGCGTACCGTCATCAACAGCGGCACGATCCGCGACGTCGCCGGATCGGGTGCGATCGGCGTCACAAGCTTTACGTCGCTTACGAACAGCGGAGTCATCGAGGTGGACGGCGTTGCCGTCCAATCCGATTATTACGGCAACGGAGCGCAACAGATCGTCAACAGCGGCACGATCGAAAGCCGCACCTCGACTGCCGTGACCCTCGGCACTTATGAGGGCGGCACCCTCACCAACGAAGCGGGCGGGACCATTCGCGGCAGGAGGGCGGTCGATTTCTCGAACGGCGGCACGATCGTCAATCGCGGCGCGATCGTCGGGAACGTCCTGTCTTCCTCTTCCTCCTTCGGCTATAGTTCGGGCATCTATGTTGCTGATGGCGGCACGATCCAGGGCAACCTTGTCTTTGGATCGAGCAACGATCTGTTCCTCCAGACAGGTGAGAGCAGCGGCGTCAGCGGGATCATCAATGGTGGCGACGGCTTCGACCTCTTCGGCTACTCGCGCAACGCAAGCGGCACGATCGCGCTCGGCGCCCGACCGGGCCTCAATTTCGAAGCGGACTATATCGAAGCGTCGGGCGAGGACACCGTTCTGACCCTGACCGCGGCGGACCGGATTGAGAACGCTGTCTATGTCGGCGGCAACGGCACGATCGTCAACGAAGCGACCGTCAACGCTTTGATCTCGACCCGGCTTCCGCTCAACGGATCCGTCCGCATGACAGGCGATCAGCCGCTGGACTTCGTCAACAAGGGCATTGTCACCGGGCAGGTCGACGGCATGGTCCGGTCCTTCTCCAACGAGGGGACGATCAATGCCGCTGGTCTCGATGGGGAAGCTGTTTCCCTCTACCGGACATCGGGCGCACTGACCTTCGCGAACAGCGGCACGATCATGTCATCTGCCGGGGAGGGCGCCGTCAGCCTGAGCGGAACCGACCTTTCGGCCTTGTCCGCCAGCAATGCAGGAACGCTCGACGGGGGACTGTCGATCGATGGCAGCTTCGTTCAGCAAGATGCCCCCGCCGAACTTATCGTCAACAACAGCGGCACGATCCGCACCGACGTCGATGCAGCGGTTTCGATCATGCTGTACGACTATTATTCCTCGAACAAGTCCGGCGCGGTCAACATATCTGTCGACAATAGCGGCACGATCAGTTCCGCCGGCTATGCAAGCGGGGCAATGTCGATCTCCATGGCGGGCGCGGCTGCCTCGACCTTCGCAATCACCAACAGCGGAACCATCAGCGGAACCGGTGAGGGAATTACGGGGGACTATTTCCTCTTCCCCTATCCCTTCTACAATCCGACGATCTATACCTACACGACGCCGGCCACCGGGCTCAGCATCACGGCCGATCCGGCGGTGACAGGGACCATCGACAACAGCGGCACGATCGAGACGACCGGTGCGAAGTCGGTCGCCGTGCTGGTCAACGGCACTGCGCTCGATCTGACCAACAGCGGCACGATCCGGGGTGGAGCGGACACGCTGCTGGAGGCCAACGACCTGCTCATCGCCTCGCTTGGATCGAATGTGCTGGCGGGCGGCATCCAGACGATCGGCAATGCCGACGACCGCATCGTCAACACAGGGTCGATCATCGGTTCGATCGACCTGGGATATGGCAACGACCGGATCGACAATTATGGCCGGATCGAGGGCAATGTCTGGCTTGGCGCAGGCGACGACATATTCCTGCACGCCGCCGACGCGGTGCTGACCGGCATCGTCGATGCAGGATTGGGCGACGACAGCCTGATCATCGATGCAACGCGGGGCGGGGCGGTGAATGGCGACCAGTTCATCAACTTCGAACGCTTCAGCCAGATCGGCAATGGCTCCGTCGCTTACTCAGGCAACTTCAATTTCAACAGCATCGGCCTGATGGGCGGCACCGTCACGGTGGCAGCGGGGCAGACGCTGGCGAGCAGCGGCCCGACGACGATTATGGGCGGCGACGGCGCGGAAACCGTTCTGAACGACGGCACGATCAGCGGCACAGTCGATCTCGGGGCAGGGAATGACCGCGTAGTCAACAATGGCCGCATCGGCGGCGCGGTGCTGCTGGGCGCGGGCGACGACCAGTTTGTCGAAGGACCGGGCAGTAGCGTGGTGGGCGGCGTCGACGGCGGCGCGGGCAACGACCTTTATACCGTGATGCTGGCGGGCGACCGCAGCGGCATCGGTCAACGCACCGGCTTTGAACGACTGTCGATCGAAGGCACCGGCACGCTCAACCTGACGCTCGACCAGAATTTCCAGACGATCGCACTCAATGGCACCGGCCTGTCGCTGGCGCTGGGCGGCTTTACGGTCGGCGGCGTCGCGGGATCGAGCGATGCAGAAAGCTTCAGCGTCGATGGCGATGTCGCCGCCGCGATGATGGGCGCGGGTGACGATGTTCTGGCACTCGGCACCACGCAGGCGGCGGGTGTCTATGTGGGCGGGACGGGCAACGATCTGCTGCGGTTCACCGCCAATGCGCCTGTCACATTGGCTGGCACCGTCACCGGGTTCGAGCAAATCGCACTGAGCGCCGGATCTCTGACCGTCACCGGGACGCTGGGTGCAGTCGGCGAGACCATCAGTTTCGGGGATGGCGCGCAGTCGCTGACTATCGCGCAGGGCGGCACGCTTGCCGCAGCGGTCGATATGGGTGCGGGTGACGATGCGCTGGCGCTCGCCACCACGCAGGCTTCGGGCATTTATAACGGCGGGGCAGGCGATGATTTGTTGCGCTTCACCGCCAATGCTCCGGTCATGCTGACAGGCAGCGCCATCGGATTCGAGCGGATTGCACTCGCCGGTGGGGCGCTGGCCGTCGCTGGCACGCTGGGCGCAGCGAATGACAGCATCGGCTTCGGGGATGGCGCGCAGTCGCTCACCATCGCGCAGGGCGGCACGCTTGCCGGGACGATCGACCTGGGCGCAGGCAATGACAGCTTCCGCCTGGCCGCTGGCGCGACGCTGGCTGGCACGGTGTCGGGTGGCGCTGGCACAGACAGCGCGACGCTGGAGCTGGCGGGCGACCGCATGCTGGCCACGGGACTGCTTACCGAGTTTGAGATATTGAACAGCGAAGGCACCGGCACGCTCACCCTGACGGGCGCGCATGTCTATGATGCGGTGAACGCCAGCACCGGCCTGACGATCGCATCGGGCGCATCGCTCAAGGCGCCGGTGACGTTCGGAGCGGGCGACAATCGCTTCACCATCGCGGGCGGCTTTGCCGGATCGGTCGATGGCGGCGCGGGCAACGACATGATCCAGGTGTCGGGCGGCAGCAGCGCCGCGCCGGTCGCCTTCACCAACGTCGCCAATGTCGAGACGCTGGGCATGAGCGCGGGCTTCGCCACCCTGTCGGGCACCGGCAGCTTCGGGTCGATCGACCTGACAGGCGGACGCTTTGTCGGTCTGGCCGGGTCGGTCATCCGTGCAGGCCAGATCGCCGTGCGGTCGGGCGCGACCTTTGGATCGGCGGGCATCGTCAACGGCAATATCACTGTCGCGGGCACCCTCAGCCCCGGCGCGTCGCCGGGCACGATGACGGTCAACGGCAATGTGTCGCTCGCGAGCGGCTCCGTCTCTCTGTTCGAAATCACGCCGACGATCGCAGATCAGCTGCGCATCAACGGCACGCTGGGAATCGCGAACGGATCGACGCTCAAGATCGTGGCGGAGGGGCAGATAAGGCCGGGCACTTCCTACGACCTCATCATCGCGAGCGGCGGGATCACGGGCAGCTACACGACGATCGACAAGGCTGACACGCTGTTCGGCTTCATTGTTCAGCGTAGCGACCGCATCCAGCTGCTCGGCCAATTCCTCAATGACCCGCTGTTCAACCCGCAGGTGTCGCGCAGCATCGATTATGCCAACAGCGTCATTCCGACGCAAGCAGCCACTAGCCCGCTGTTCGCGGCTCTGCCTTCGCTGCTGTTGGCCAATGGCGGGTCGAACCCGGCGGACTTCGCACGGCTGACGCCCGAACCCTATGCCAGCGCGACGCAGCTTGGCGTCGATCAGGCGCTGGCGCTGGCTGATGCGGCGCGGGGTCCGGGCTTTGCCTTCACTGACAGCGGCGACGTCCATCCCTTCACCTTCGGGCAGGTGCTGGGGCAGTGGCACCGGATGGCGGGTGACCGCGATGCCGGCACGTCGAGCGCACGGACACGCAGCTATGGCCTGCTGGGCGGCGTGGGCGTAGGCAACCGCGACTGGGCAGTCGGCGGCTTCATCGGCTATCTCGACAGCCGCCAGCGGATCGACGCGCTGGGCGCGAACACGAAGACCGACGGCTTCGTCGCCGGTGTCCACGGGCGTTATGCGACGGGCGGACTGCGTCTTACGGCATCGGTGCTTTATGACGGCGGCGACGCGGAGACCGACCGGGCGCTCCCAAATAGCGGTTCGGCATCGGGCCGCTACGGGCTGCATAGCTGGGTCGGCGACCTGTCGATCGGCTATGCCATCCCGACGATGGGCGACTGGGCGGTAACGCCCAAGGTCGGCGTGACCTATGTCCGCACCGTGCGGGACCGCGTGAGCGAGACGGGCAGCGTCTTTGCGCTTGACGTCGCGCGCGATCGCCATGTCGCGGGCTTTGCCGATGCGGGCTTCCGCTTCGCACGGGCTGACACGTCCGATGCAGCCTTCCGCCCCTATGTCGGCCTTGGCCTGCGGGCGCAGATGCAGGGGCGCACGCCCGAAGCGGTCGGCGGCTATGCGGGCGGGCCGCTTGCCCTGCTCGCCAACGGCGCGCAGCGGGCGGTGGTGGTCGGCACGGCATCGGCGGGGCTGTCCTATCGTCTGACAAGCGGTGTCGAATTCTTCACGACGGTCGATGCGCAGAGCGGCGAAGACGACCATCGTGAAAGCGCGTCGGCGGGCGTTCGCATCCGCTTCTGATAACGCGATCGGCCCGCGTCCTTTTGGGAGGCGGGCCGGGGACGTGCTCTGGTGGCGCAGCCTGTCGGAGACGATGCCGCTATTGCTTCAGTTCAACGCCTTCAGGCGGTGGCCTTTTCCAATACCGCAAGACTCTGCCAGAATGGCGGATGATGGGTGCCGTCCTGCCCATCAGTAAAGCGCGGTTCGGCAAAACCGGCATCGCGCGCAAAGCGGCGGATCCAGTCGCGATGGAGGAAGGCGTCGAGATGCTCGGCGGGGTGCCCAATGTGCAGATGATCGAGATTGGCGTTCCACACCCGATCGTGCTCAGGCTCTTCCAATTCAAGGAATGAAAAGATCATTTTCCCGCCGGGCTTGAGCGCGCGGAAAGCGTCGCGCGTATAGAGATAGGACTCTCCAGGATAGAGGTGCGTAAACACCGACCAGTGAAAGACCATGTCCAACGAGGCATCCGGTGCGACGATAGTCGGCGCGGTGTGAAGCAGGGTGGTGTAATCAGGACATTGGCGTTTCAATTCGTCCAGAAGTTCGGGCACCACGTCCGCGCCGGTATAGTCGCCCTGCCAGCCCGTTCGACGCAACGCCTGCGCTGTGCGTCCACATCCACATCCCAGATCATAGATCGCCATGCCGTCAGCAAGGCCATGATGCCGCAGCACGGCAGCATGACCATCACCGATAGAAATAAAGTCCGCCATCGTCGGCGCCCCGATGGCCTGCGCCAGAGCGAGCGCAGGGTCGTCCGGCGATGCCTTGAGCTTGGCACGGACCAGCGCCTGATAATCGCGAACCGAATGACTTTGACGAACCTGTGACCGCCTTCGACGACGAAGACGCGGAAGCTTGATCATCGAAACCCCTGTTATTTCCCTTTCCTGTTCGACCATGAAGGCGTCGTTCTTGCAACAGCCATGATCCTCATGCTCTGGCAGAACATTGCGGGTGAAGGCGTCTCGCGGTTCGAAGCGCTTATCCGCTTGTGCTGTTTCGTCGCGCAACATCGTAGTCAATGACCCTCTTGCAGCGAGTGGATCGCATTCCAAGACCGTGAACATACGCGGGCGCTGGACGAGGCTGCTAATCGGGTGG
>CAJYHD010000016.1 GCA_913773715.1 uncultured Sphingobium sp. | reverse complement strand
GTTCAGACGTGTGCTCTTCCGATCTCATGGTGTATCTGACGCCGGAGGGGATACGTGTCGCCGACACCGCACACTGGACAACCAAGCTGGTGCTCAAGGAGAAGGTCGATCGGCTGCTGTTCGTCGGCCATACCGCCAACCTCGCTTATTACACGACCAACCCGAGCGGCAGCACCGATGGCGAGCCGGGCTTCATCGTCTGGTCGGTCGATCTCGACACGGGCAAACGGCGCCGCATCGCCGACATGCCGGGCGGTCGGGTCGAGGGTATCAATGCGGACGACACGTTGCTCGCGGGGCATCGCGAAATCGAACCACCCCCACCCGCGATCGCCGCGCAGGGCAAGCGCGACCCCAAGACCGGATCGCCGGGCTATAGCGGCACCGGGCCTGATGGCCGCCCCTTAAGCTTTGCCGCCGCCAAGGCGCAATGGATGGAGGCGCGGCTGAACGCAGGCGTGCCGATGGAGATTTTCGCCATCGACGTCCGATCCGGCCAGAAGCGGACGATCACCGCGTCGAAAGACTGGCTGAACCATGTCCAATTCTCACCGACCGATCCAAATCTGCTGATGTATTGCCACGAAGGACCATGGGAGAAGGTCGATCGCATCTGGACCATCCGCGCAGATGGATCGGGCAAGACCAAGGTGCATCAGCGGACAATGCAGGGCGAGATTGCGGGCCATGAATATTGGGCACCAGATGGACGCACCATCTGGTACGACCTCATCATGCCGCAGGGGGTGCGCTGGCTGGCCGGGCATGACGTCAGGAGCGGCGCGCGGCGCTGGTACGCGATCCGGCCGGGACAGGGCAGCTATCATTTCAGCAGCGCACCCAGGGGCGACAGCTTTTCCGGCGATGGCGGCAATGACGGCAAATATATCAGCCTGTTCCACCCTCACCCCGACGACAGCCCGCGTGCGAAAGGGACGCTGGACGGCGACCGGCTGATCGCGACCGGCACGCTGGAGACGGAGCGGATCGCGGCCCTCTCCGCGCATGACTATACGCTCGAACCCAACCAGCATTTCACGCCCGATGGCAAATGGCTGGTCTATCGCAGCAACGTCGAAGGCAAGCCCGCCATCTATGCGGTCGAGGTGGCGAAGGCGCGGTGACACCTTCGCCGGTCAGTCAGGCGGTCGCCGCCGACGTTTCGCAGAGCGCCTTGAACTGTTCGAGCATCTGGCCCCAGCCGGGCTGGAAACCCATCTCCTCATGCCGCGCCTTGGCGTCCGCATCCCAGTGGCGCGCGGTTGCGGTGACGCGGGTCCCGTCGCCTTCGGGTTCGAAGGTCCAGATGCTGGTGAGGAAGGCTGGCTTGGGCACCCAGCCGACCGAATAGGCATCGGTGGTGACGACGCGCTCGTTCGGCACGACTTCGAGGAACACGCCCTCCATCGGGCCGGTGTCCTCGCCATTGGGACCGAACATGCGGACCGCGCTGCGGCCGCCGGGGCGCAGGTCTTCCTCGATCACCTCGGCGCGCCAGGGCTTGGGGCAGAACCATTCGTCCTTGAGGTCGGTCCACACCTTCCACACGATCTCGCGCGGGGCGGCGACCGTGGCACTGACCGAGAGTTCGTAATCCGCGCCGCTCATGCCGTTTCTCCTTCGAAGGCGGCCTTCATCGTGGCCAGATCCAGTTTGCGCATCGTCATCATGACGCCCATCATCCGCTTGATACCATCGGCGTCGCCGCTGCGGTGCAGCCGCTCGATCTCCTCCGGCACCAACTGCCACGACAGGCCGTAGCGATCCTTGAGCCAGCCGCATGGGCCATCCTGCCCGCCATGTGCCGTGAGTGCTTCGAAATAGCGGTCGAGTTCGGCCTGATCGCGGCAAGAGACGGAGAAAGAGACGCCTTCGTTGAAGGCGACATCCGGGCCGTTGAGCGCCAGATAACGGCGGTCGAAGAGCGTGAAGACGATCATGATCGCCTGCCCGCTGTCGGGGTAGCGGCTGATGTCGTCGATCGTGCCGCCGAACAGGTCGGTGTAGAAGCGCGCGGCTTCTTCCGCCTGTCCGCTGAACAGCAGGCAGGGGGTGATGCTGCTCATGCCGCCGCGCTCCGCATGCCGACCAGTGCGAACATCGCGCCCTGGGGATCGCGCGCCTGGATGACCCACGCGCCGCCGGGCACCTCCATCGGGCCTTGCATCACCGCGCCGCCGCCCGCCTTCACGCGATTGGTTGCGGCGTCGATATCCTCAACCGCGAAGTAGAACAGCCAGAGCGGCGTCGGAATGCCTTCGGGCTTCGGCATGATGCCAGCGGTCATGCTCTGGAACGTCGTTCCACGCGTCTGCGAAACGAGCTGGTAGCTGCCCATCGGTCCCATATCCATCGCCTCGCCCTTCGTCCAACCGAACGCCCCGCTGTAGAAGGCGAGGTCGGCGTCGAAGTCGCCCGCATAGAGTTCGTGCCAGCCGACATGGCCGGTCGCCATCGGCAGAGCGGCGTCCATGCCTTCGGGGCTGGAGCCTTTGAGCAGCATGAAAGTCGCGCCGCCCGGATCCGCCATGACGGCGAAGCGACCGACGCCGGGGATGTCGTCGGGCGCCCGCTGGATCTTGCCACCGGCCGCCTCCAGCCGGGCCGCGTCCGCATCGACATCCGCCGACCCGACATAGCCTGCCCACCAAGGGCGCATGTCGCAATCCTTCGCGCCTTCGGGGAAGGCCATGATGCCACCCAGCGCGCCCGCACTGCCTGACACCACCTGATAGGGATTATCGGTGCGCTCGCCGCCGAACGCTTCGGCGGTCCAGCCGACGACATCGCCGTAGAAAGCGACAGCCGCTTCGGGATCGCTGGTCATAAGTTCATACCAGAAGAATTGGCCGTTGAGATCGCTCATCGTTTCTCTCCGTTTATGCTTTGGCGTCGAGAAGGACGTCGAAGCCGCCGTAGATCAGGCGCGCGCCGGAAAAGGGCATGTCCTCCCCTTCCTTTGGCTGCATGCGCGGGTCTCTCATGACTTTTTCCGCGCCGGCGTCCCGCGTCGCCTTGTCGGGCCATTCGATCCAGGAGAAGACGACCTCCTCATCCTCCTCCGCGATCACGGCGGTGCGGAAGTCGTTGACCTTGCCGGGCTTCACGTCGCTCGCCCAACATTCGACGACGCGTAGCGCGCCATGTTCTATGAAGATCGGCGCGGCGTAGGCGGCGACCTCCTTATAGCGTTCCTTATTACCCTTCGGCACAGGGATCACGAACCCGTCCATATAAGCCATCGTCTCTCTCCTTGGTCCGAGGGTCAGGCGGCTGCGTACGCCTGGCTGTTGGCAGCCTTGGCAGCTTCGACATCCATCCAGCAGAAATCCCACATATGGCCGTCAGGATCGGCAAAGCCACGCGAATACATGAAGCCATAATCCTGCACCGGGTTCGGCTCCGTTCCGCCTGCGGCCAAGGCGCGCGTCATGACGGCATCGACCGCGTCACGGCTGTCTTCGGTGAGGCAAAGACCGACTTGCACCACCTGATGCGCGTCGGCGATCGGGCGGCTGGTGAAGGTGCCGAAGCGCTCGCGGGTGATGAGCATAGCGTGGATCGCGTCGGAAAAGCTGATCATCTGCGACGTTTCGTCAGCGAAGTCGTTGTTCCGCACCGCGCCCACGGCCTCGTAAAAGG
>CAJYHD010000015.1 GCA_913773715.1 uncultured Sphingobium sp. | reverse complement strand
CTCGACGACCGGCATGACGGCGCGTTCGCGCGTGCGCTGATCGAGCTGCTGCCGCCCAGCGCGGTCGGCAGCAGCTCGATCAGCGCTGGGCGGCCCGCGCGACCTGGGGGTGGAGGCGCGGCGGCAGGACCATCTGCGCCGCGAGGCGGTGGAACAGCTGATCGACCGCCAGATCGCCGACCGCCATCTGACCGGCGCGGCGATTGCCGAGGGGGTCGGCGTGTCGCGCGCGACGCTGTACCGGCTCTACGAGCGCAGCGACGGGATTGCGGGCCATGTCAGGCGTCGCCGCATCGACGCGGTCCGCCGCGCGCTGGAGCGGCCCGAGGAGCCCGATCTGGCCGCGCTGGCGCAAACCTATGGGCTGGGCAGCGCGGCCGCGCTGGTCCGCGCGTTCCAGGCCGATCAGGGCATCGACCCCGCCGCCTATCGCGCCCGCGTCCGCCAAGACCGCGGCGACCCGGTGGAGACCGGCACGCGCCGCTGGAACGGATGGATGCAGGAGTTGGACTAAGGGCGGCGGTTTCTCGGGCTTGATCCACTGACGTGGATGCGGGCACCGGCCCAGCTTTGCTGGATCAGACCCTGATGAACCGAACGTCCCGTATCTTAATGATTCGGTCTGAAATCCATGATCGTGACCACCGGCCCACCGCTTTGGTCGGGCAGTGGTCGGATGACAGCTACGACGCGACCGTGATGTTCAAGGCTCTGATAGGCGGCGTATTCGCTTGGAAATTGGGCCCGTTCGGCACGATAACGATCGGCCTGGGTAAGGAGGGCGAAGTCTGCTCGACAGGTGGCACGCTTCTGGGGAGAAACCGTGCCATAGTCGACGTTGGAGCGGCCACGACGCGCTCGTTCGATCGTAGCGTAGCGGATTCGTCCATGCAGCATTGCGCCGGCGTCGACGCACCCCGCATCCCCCATCGGAAACAGGAAGTGCCAAGGTTGTCCCAATAGATCGAAGGCGAAATGCTCGATGAGAACCGTACTGCCTGGCGGAATATGGCTTCGAGCCCAAGCAGCGGCAATCTGTCGCGTGTCGTGAATCCGGGCTTTCCCGTCAGCCCAAGCGTGTTGGGCGAGCATGGCCAAGGTCAGGCACAATATGCCTGCGGGAACGATGCGTGCCCAATCCTTGCGAGCGTGACCCTCGAACCACGTCGTCAGTATCGTCAGCCCGTGAGCCGCAACGATCGCACCGATCGTCATGAGCGGCAGGGCCCAGCGTTCCCAGATGAGTCGCTGGCCGCACAATATGATGACAAATCCGATGGCGACTGGCGCCAGTAGGGCAAAAGCCTCGCGATGCCGCGGCAAACGTGCGCATCCCAGTGCCAATAGCCCAAGGCCCAATATACTGAAGCCGGACAGCAGCGGTGTCCTGATATACCACCATAGATTTGCCAGAAACCCACCCCCGGTCGCACCCAGATGATGCGCCTGGCCTTCGCCTTGCAGATTGGCGATGACGGTAGGATAGGCGAGAAGCAGATAGGGCGAGATGGCAAATAGGAAACCGATAGCCATCGACCCCGTCGCAACCAGTCGGATCGATCCTCGTCGACTATCCAACACACCGGAACGGATGGCGAGCCCCGTTGCCGCAGCGATACCGATGGCCGACAGGGCAAACGGCCATTTCGTGGCGATCGCTAGACCCAGCCACAACGCAGCGCGAACATGATCTCGCCAGCGCCCGTGCTTGGCGATGTCTGCGGCCGCTTCCAGACAGAGCAGCATGAAAACGCAGGCCATCATGTCGGAACGGATAATTTGCGACCAGGCCATGTGAACGGGATTGAAGGCAAGGAGCAATGCGGCGATCAATCCCGTACGCTCTCCGAAGAAGCGTGCCGCCAGCCGCGCGGTGAGCCAGATCGTCGCGATAGCGAAAAGCGCCATCGCGATCCGGCCCGGTAGAATGACCCAGCTGGGGTCAGCATATACCGCCTGCGCAAAGGCATCCGGAGAAGCGAACCGACCCGTCAGCCAACCGCCCGCACATACCACTATGTCGATGATCGCAAGCAGGTAGATGGTCGTCGTGGCCGGATGACCGAACCAGCCGGGGTTGAGTGTCGGTCCGGTCAGCATCCGGATCGCGCCCATTTCGAACATGAGTTCGTCGGGATCGTTAAGCGCGGGCAAGCCGAAACCGATCGTCGCCAGCCGCATCGCCAGCGCGCCCCCCAGGATCGCCAAAAAATACCAGCCGTAACGGCCGCGAAAGGCGTGCATCAAATACCTTCGATGACCAGTCCGGCCTCTCGGGAGGGGATGACCAGCGCACGGCTATCGTTCAGGATACGCTGCTGGCTGCCACCGACAGCGTATGGCATGATGCCTGTCGCATCGATGCTCAGGGTCGATTTTCCGCCGATCCTGACACCTGCAACAAATGCCCTGTCTTGACCCATGATGAGGGGGGCGACGATGCCGCCCGTGCAGTCACTAAGCGTGATCGCCGCATCACGTGACCGGAAGGTGGGATTGGCGACCAGCAGCCGCAGGGATAAGCCAGCAGATCGCTCGATAACGACTGGCCGAGCATGCTCAAGAATCTTCAGCCCTGCGGTCTGTATGCCATTGCTGTCCTTCGCCAACAGCCCTGCGGCATGGCCGCCTGCAGCGCTGTTGGTGTTGCCGACGCATTGACCCCCCGTCAGCGTTGCGGCACCGCGCATCCGGTCGAACCGCAGCGCTGCTTCGGCGGAAGGAGCGACGGCAACATAGGCCTCGGTGATGTCGATCAAGGCATGGGCCGAGGTGTCACGGATGTCGATCCCAATTGCCCCGCACTGGTCGATGATGGGCATTGTAAGATGCAGGTTGACATGGCCGTTGCGCCCCCGTTCGCCAAGTGCTCCGGACCGCCCATCAACCCTAATGCCGGTTTCGACACCGGCGGTTTCGAATCCACTGATAAAGCTGTCGGCAAACGCGCCATCCAGCAAGAGTCCTACCCCATCCGCTACTTTCGGATCCCCGCCGATCGTCGCGTTGCAGTCGGTCAGAAACAGCGAAGCATTTCCGCCAGCCAGCCCGATATCCTCGGACCCATCCAACAGAAAACCACGCCAGGGTTGCCCGTCCTGGCGTCCTGGCAGAGAACGAAAGGCAACGCAGTTCGCAACGATGGTCCGAACGAGACCGCGTGCGACAAAACCGACTGCGTGTTCAGCCGCGCTGACCGCCTCGATATGAGCGAATAACAGAAACTGAGCGCGCAAACCCGCGGGCCGGGCACCTCCGCTCGTATCCGCGGGAACCGACCGCGCCAGGGCGAGCCCCTGGATTTCGATGTTCTGAAAAAACGCATTGACCATCGCCGGACGGCTGGCTGGCCCGACACGCATGACGTCGGCCTTTCCGTCCGTGACAATCAACCGCGTCCCCTGGCCGGCCTCCGTTCCCCGGTAACCGGCACCGATAATGCGGCAGGACGGGCGCTCCACCACCAGAGTGCCCGACAGGAAGTAGTCCGCACCCAACAATCGCATAACGGGATGCGCTGCGATACAAGCCACCAGTGCTGGCAGGCTGTCCTTTCCGCCATCGCCCGGTGCGGCCCCCCACCATTCGGGATGTGCCTCCACCACACGACTCTGGTTGAGATCAACCCTGCCGCTTCCGGTAAAAATACGCGCGATGGGAGCGATCAGGCTGCCCAACAGGGTCAAGCTTTTGCCAGCCGCGATGTCGATCGTCGCACCCGGCTGGACCATCAGGTCGCCACGGACAGTGATATTGGCCTCGACCCGGTGGACCCCAGAGGGCAATATGGTCGCTGGTGCATCGACAAGGGGCTGCGCGCCCGCCTGGGTGGCAACCATCCCCGCAAGAAGTCCGGCGCCGCCCCATCCCATGCCTGCCATGGTGGGGAAAAGTGCGCGGCGTGAAAGCTTCGGCGTCATGACGAATCCCTCGCCAATGGGGCGGGCTCCTGCTTTGCACTCCCAATCGACCGAGGACGCAACACGCCGGGCAGCAATGGCCAGTCGCGACGATAACGCCAACGCATCCGCCACCCCTGCTCTCGAATATCTATCCAGACATCGTGCAACGTCACGCAGGACAGCGATATCGCGACGAGGATCAGCAGGCCGGGACGCAGAAACATCCCCAGAGCAACGCTGTAATGCACTTCCACGGATCGCCCGACCAAGAAGCTATCGCGGATGATCGGTGGAACATAACCGATGGAGATGTCGCCGGGCATACACAATATATAGCAGCAGATAATTGCTAGCGGGCGCCCGATCCCTTTCCATGGTTCCATGAAAACGAAAAGGATCACCATGATTTGCGTATAGCCCCCGGCTTCGGAGCTGATGAGGGCGAGGACCGTGCCGAAGAACGCTAGACGATAAGTAGGAACGACTTCGGGACGCAGCCACGTCGCGACGGCGGCCAGGACAACCGACAGCTGCCCGAAGCGGACGATCATCGGCAGCACGATTAACCCGATCTCGGCGGGGCGGGACCCAATGATCGAAACGACTGGAAAACTCTGGCCTTCCAGCAAGGAAATGAGAGGCTGGTAGGTCACCGAGTACCAAATATCCAAGACCTGAGCCGCAATGAACCCAGAGGAATAGTCACTGATATTGCTGTAGATTTCGCGCGGGGTGCCCGCGCCTAAAATGCCGTAACTCAGCAGATAAACGATGACCGTGGAAAGCAGCGCCCCTTCGAACCACAACCAACGTCGCTTTAGCAACTGCGAGGCAAGGGCTGCGATAAGATAGACTTTGAAATTGACCGCGATGCCCGCGAACAGCCAACGTAAGCGCGCAGAGCGCAGCAAAGGGCCGAAACCCAGCAACATGGCGGTAAAGCAGAGTAGCAGTATATTGCCGCGTTCCAGTGCGAACAGCATCGGCATACCTGTCGCCAAGGCGAAAGCGCGGGGCACCGCAGTGCGCCGTTCCATCTTCTTGTACGTCAGCGCCACCAAAATAATGTTGATGGCGAAAATGGTATGGATTGCCACCAGCCCCAGCCAGTCACAATCGCGTGAGGTCAATCCCTCGGTTCCGACATAGCAGGCCGGATTTCCCAGGAAGCGCAGGATCACGAACGACAAAGGCGGATAGATGGTTCGCCAGCTATCATAGGCGCCCTTATCGTGCGCCCAATAGGCCGTGTTGAACCAGTCCATGAACGTATCGCTGGGTTCGTAAAAGAACGGCTGTGGCAATTGGCCATAGGCGTATAGCCACCACATGGCCCGAGCCAGCAACAGCGCGACGCCAAGCCCCAGCAAATATTCCAGCCACCATCCGCGCCGTGGCGATCGGATCGAAGCGATCATGCCGCCTTGGCCAGAAAGACGAAACGTTTCAGGATGAAGTAATTGACCACCGACACGACACCGGCGGACACGATTCCGGCCATATAGGGTGACGTCAGGAAGCGAGCCACCAGTGCCAGCGTGGCCAATCCGATCAAATAATTTCCGACATAGGACAGCATGAACCGGACAGGCGATGGCTTGGTATCGCGGAATACATGGCGGCTATATGTCAGATAGTTGAACGCTACTCCCATCCCGTGCGCGATGAATTGCGCCACGAACATGCCCAGTCCCAGCCAGACCAATATGGAATAGGCGCCGAGGCCAAAGGCCGTGTTGACTATGCCTGCCTGATAATAGCGCCACAGTTCGCGAATGCGTTCGCGCGACAGGCGCATGTCAGTAGTCCGATGGAAAGTTGATGCGCTCGCGCTCTAGGACCAGTGGCGTGCCGCGCGTCCGCTCGGAAATGATGCGGACATTGTCACCCAGCAACCCCAGGAAACCGAACAACAGCGCCAGTTCGGCCTGAACGACGGCTGCAATGAACCAGCCTGCAATCGGCCTGTCCAAAAAGAAGGCCAGTGTTCCACCCACCAACATGACCAACGTCATCAGGGCACCAAAAGCGCCGATATAGATCGGAACCCGCAAAAGGCGCTTAGACGATCCCGCCAGTGCGGACATGGCGAAATCGAGCAGGGCGAAAAAACTGTTTTTCGAACGGCCACCAGCGCGAGGCGGACGCAGGAAAGAAATCGTTTCAAGCCTGTAACCGGTTTCGACGAGCATTCCCCGGAAGAACGGCTCTGGCTCCGACAGCATTCGTGTCGCGCGTACGACACGCGCGTCATACAGCCCGAAGCCAGTGGCATCAGGCAGGATGGGATAATCGCCGAAATTTCGAGCCAGCCAATAGGACATCCCACGCATCATGCGCAGCATCGGCCCATTCTTGGTTTCCGACTTGCGGAGGGCCAGGACGATATCGGCCCCCGCCTGCCAGCGTCGGACAAATTCGGGCAGGAGTTCCGGCGGATCCTGAAAATCCGCACACATGCCGATCACCGCACGCCCCCGCGCCTGATAGATACCATGGGTCGGCGAACGCATCTGGCCATAATTGCGCGTGTTGACGATTAACCGTACGCGTGGGTCCGCTTCGCACAGGTGCCGAATGATCTCGACCGTTCGATCGGTCGAATCATTGTCGATGAAGATGATGTCGAAGGACAGATTTAAGGGTTCGAGCTGTGCGATCACCGCAGCGCAAATCGCCGCGGCATTCTCTTCCTCGTTGTAACAGGGAATGACGACCGACAAGTCGGGGCGCTTATCCTCAATCACGGATATGGTCATGCCAGCGCTCTTTCCTCAAGCGGCGGACGGATACGGTAGAATTCAATTGCAAGCCCGAGCAGCACCAAGACAATCGCCAGTGCCAGCGGAAGGGTGTTGAACTGCCGGGCTGTGTCGACGAACGGAGGCTCCAAGATGCGGATGTTCGCGCTCGACGTCAGGTCCTCGACCGAGGTCCCCTGCAGGAAGCGCTTGTAGCTGTCATACAGGCTCTGCGCGAGATCAAGATCACGCCGCAGCTTTTCAACTTCCGTGGATTGTCTGACGACCTGCCCGACCGAACTGCGCTCCTGAGGCGATGTCGAGCGCGCCTCTGCGAGTTGGGCCCGAAGCGAGGCGATTTCGGCACGCGCCTGACGAACCCGCATGTTCTCATCGGTCGCGAACTGGCGCATGGCGCTCAGTTGTACTTCCTTGGACCGGATGACCGCTTCCAGCTCTGGAATACGATCTCCAGCGGCATAAATGGCGGCCGCTGGGCTGCTATATTGAGTGCGCAGGCGGAAACTGTCATAGGCGGCCTGCGCCTGCGTCAGCTTCTGTCCGGCATTGTCGACCAGTTTGATCAGGATATCGCGCTTGCGCGCCGTCTGATCGCGCGCGATGATCGCAAGCTGTTCCCGTACCGCCGTGCCATAGGCCGCGACGATGTTGCGCGCGAATTCCGGATCGGGCTGCTTTACTTCGAACTGGATGATCCCGCCACGCAGGGCGCGGATGTCGACCTCGTGATCCAGCCAGCGGTGCGTTTCCAGCGGCGTCTTGCCCAGCACACGTTCTAGGTTGAGTTGGCGCGCGACGAGTGAACGGACATATTCGCTGCGCGCGACCTTCAGGCTTACCTCTACGGCCGCCTGATTGCCGAAGACGTTGCCCACCGCCCCCAATTGGCCCAACGTGCTGCTGAGACCCAGACTGGCCGGATCGGTCGGCGTCAGGGTCACCGCTGCACGATATTGCTGCGGAAACAGCGTCAATAGTGCGCAGACGACGATCAGCACGGCAAAGATGGCGCGGCGTAGCCAGTCGTTGCCGATGATCGGCAGGCTGGCCAACGTGCCCGTCATGGAACGAGGCGCACGCATCAACGGATCGCCGCCAGCGCCGCAGCGCTGATGCCGAGTTGGAAGATAATCTGCGAAATGTCGCGAATCTTGGCCAGCACCGAGGAGGATTGGGTACGAACCGGTACGAAGACCGTATCGCCCGGCAAGACCCGTGCGTTCAGCGCGCCCCGCCGCTTGGTGACGACGGAACCGTTCGCACGGACCACGAAGATGTTGCCCCGATCGGCACCGCGGATCGTACCGCCCGCCTGCTCGACATAATCGCGCACCCGCAGCGGCTTGTCGCCCAACAGGAAGGAAGCGGGGCGATAGACGGCGCCGAACACGCCGATCGTATTGACCCGGGGCGGGATGACGATGCGGTCGCTATTCTCGACAGGCAGGTTGCCGGGCAGGGCCTGGTCTTCGGGTGACAGGTCGATCACCATACGACCATCGGGTTCCTTCTGCCGCAGCTTGTCGAGGAAAGTGCGGGCTGCGGTGATCTGGGTCTGGCGCTCCGCGGCATCGATCAGGCGATCGCCGTTCAGCGGCGCGGCAGCCAGCGTCACTTCCATCTGGTCTACGGCCTCCAGGAAGCTGCGGCGCTGCTGCGCTCGCACCGATTCCCGCGAGAAACGCGTACCATAGACATAAGCGCGCGGGGTTAGGCCACCCGCCATGGCGATCACTTCAGACAATGGGGTGTTGGGCGCGACATAATAATTGCCGGGCTTGTTCACCTCACCTTCGATGCGCACGATCGCCTGCTGGCGTTCCAGCGGCCGCGTCAGACTGCCCTGCGGCAGGACCTGCAGAATATCGCCTGCGGCGATCACAATGCCTGCCGCATCGCTGCGGGCGATCTGACGGCTGCCGACCGTATCGAGGTCGCTTTGCCGATACAGGATTACCCGCGACGGATCGGCCAGATTGGTCGGTCCCCCCGCCAGTCGCAACATATCGGCCAGCGTTTCACCGGGCCGCGCTTCGTAGATCGCTTCCTCGTTGACGCTGCCGATGACGGCAATCTGCTCACCCACCGGCGGAATGAACAGTACGTCTTCGTTCTGGAGAATGGGATCACGCGACCGATCGCCTTCCCGGATCAGCCGGTAAAGATCAAAATCGGTAACTTCACGGCCGTTGCGATAAAGCTTGATTGAGCGAAAGCTGCCCCCTGCGGAGGGGCCGCCTGATGCCAAGACGGCGTTGACCAGCGTCGACAGGCTGTTGACCGAATAGGCGCCCGGATGATTGGCGAAGCCCGTCACATAGACACGCACGCCGCGCAAACGCTGGATCGAGACCGAAACGTTATAGCCGCGATATTGCCGCCCCACGGCCGCGGCGATACGATCTTTCAGATCGCGATAGCGAACGCCGACCAGGGTAATTGCGCCAATATTCGGCAGGAATATCTGGCCGTTGCGATCGATCTCGACATCGACGCTTCCTTCCACCGATCCCGTCAGCGCGATCGAGACGACATCGCCGATATTCAGAGCATAATCGGGCGGGATCGTGGTCGTTGCGGGCACCGCGAAATCGCGGGCGCCGGGAAGCAGGAGATCGCTACCATAGCGCTTCAATTCGCGTCCGGTCGTAGAACGCACCCAATTCTCGAACTCGCCTGGCTTGGCGGGCTGGCGCAGCCTTAGGCTTTCTAGATCCAGCAACCCGTTTTCACCAAGCCTGGGGCCATTGGTCAGATAACCGCTGGTATCGCGCGTGGCGGACGTGCCCGAACTATTGCCGATCGAAACCGGGTCGTAGATCGTCGTGGTCGACTGGCTCGAGTCGCCGTTCGCGGAATTGCCGCGATTATTGTTTCCCTGTGAGTTGCCGGTCTGGCGATTGTCGCCCTGTGAGGTGGTGCTTGGGTCCACCGGCAGCCCGCTGGGGATATTATTGGGCGAGTACACCACCTGAGCCCCCGCCGGAACGGCGGTCATCAGCAGGGCCAGCGCAGACAAAGCGGGAGCCATCCGCCATTCCCGACGGTAGCGGCCTGCCCCCTGGGACGCGGAACCGGACAACGCGTATGGTTTCATGAAATGCCGATATCCTTGCGTATTGGGGCGCGTCATCGTCCTGTCGTCCTATACTCACGCTGTTCGGTAAGGCCAGAGCCTAGCGGGCGGGATGGGCCTTGCCGGGCCGTCATGCCTAGCTTTGACGAATAAAGGCGGCAGTTTCGACGATCTGCCTATCGAGCGGTACGGGGGTGATGCCATATTCGGACAGAAGCTGCGCGTAGCGCGTTGTGTCTCCGACGTAATGGTCGGGTATCTGGTCTGTTATCGCGGCCCTTGTGACGCTATTACCACCCAGGACCCGATTGACGGCCTGAGCGACCTCGCCAAGCTCCATTGCCTCACCACCGCTGTCGAACCGAATGACACCCTCCGGCGCCTCATCGAGCAGCGCCCCTATCAGGCCCATCAATTCGCGGATGGCAACATAGCTACGGATGACCTCTCGGGGTGCTTTGACCGAGATCGGGCGGCCGGCAAGGGCATCAAG
>CAJYHD010000014.1 GCA_913773715.1 uncultured Sphingobium sp. | reverse complement strand
CGCTCACCGCCAAGATGGCGCGCGTGGCTCACGCCGTCGTCAAGACGGGGACAGAGTACCGGCCGTTTCTCGAACGGTCGGATGCCAGGTGGAAGGACCCCTCTCTGCAAGTGCCGTGAGGGCGCTCCTCGAGCGACCCTGTAGATAATGTTCGGGCCTTCCACCTGGCATCCGACCGTTCGAGGAACGGCCGGTACTCTGTTCCCGTCTTGATGACGGCGTGAGCCACGCGCGCCATCTTGGCGGTGAGCGCCGTCATCGCCTTGCGGCGACGGTCGGCATCGTCCGCGTGCCCGGCAATGTATCGTCCGAGCTTGTCGCGGAAGCTGTTGTCGCGCTGACGCGCGGCGACCTGGGCAGCCATCCAGAAGGTGCGGCGCAGGCGCGCGTTGCCGTATTTGGACAGCCTGGTGCGGCCGCGGAACGTGCCCGACTGGCAGGTCGCGAGATCGAGGCCGCAAAACTTCAGGAACTGGCGATGATGGTTGAAGCGGCGCAGATCACCGGCCTCGGCCAGGATGGTCAGCGCATTGATCGGACCGATGCCCGGAATGTTGCGCAGCAGCTGGTAGTCGACGTCATCGGCGAGCCGCGCATGAGCCAGCCGCTCGATCTCGTCGCGCTGGTGGATGAGGCTGCGGCCCTGTGCAATGACCATGCGGAACATGGTGACGGCGGCGGAGTCCTCCGGCACCGGCAGTGCCGTCGAGGCGAACGCCGTCTCGTAGATGTCGTTGATGAGGCGTGCCTTGGAGACCTTGCGGCCGATGAGCGGCCACGCCGCGGCCGAGAACGCCTCGCGGTCCAGTGCCGTGATGGTGGCCGGCGTCGGAAACCGCTCGATGAGCGCGAGAAACCAGTCGGACCGGCTGTTACCTGCGAAGCGGGCGATCTCGGGGAAGTACAGCGGCAGATAGTGGGTCAGGATCCGGTGCCAGGTCTGCGTCTTCATCCTGGAGATCGTCTCGTGGGTCTTCGAGAGTTCCTGCAGGTCATTGATGCCCGCGGCGAGCGGGTCCACATAGCGCTGCGTCGCACCGATCCGCAGCATGTGGAGGATGACCTGCGCGTCCTTGGGGTCGTTCTTGTCCCAGCCATTGTGCAACGCCTCGCGTGTTCGGGCGAGCGCGACCGACGAGATGAGGCGCAGCTCAAACCCCGCCGTCAGCAGCCGGTGCGCCAGCGTGCGATGGTAATTACCCGTCGCCTCGAACCCGACGATGATGGGACGACCGATGGCAGCGAGCTGCTCGACGAAGCCGTCATAGTCCTCCTTGGTCGCCATGACGGTCATCCGCCGGCGCCGGCCGCCTTCCGGTCGCTCGATAAGGACCTCCTGCCGGTTCTTGGACATATCGATGGCTACCAGCACGGCGCCGGCAGGCGTAGAGGTGAGCTTGGTCATGGTCGGTCGGCCTCCAAAGTGTTGTCTCGACAACCTCACTTTAGATACCTGCTGACCGACCATGGCTTGCCCTGATGAAGCCTGCGGCCGCTTCGCGGCCTTGCCTTCATCAGGGCCATAGCGGCCCCCGAACCAGCGCTTCCCAATGTGCTATGGCAGCGAGTTCATCGCCGCCGCCGTCCAGACCTGGCTCAGGCAGATCGGCGTGAAGACGCTCTACATCGCCCCGGGCTCGCCATGGGAGAACGGCTACAACGAGAGCTTCAACGGCTCGCTGCGGGATGAGCTGCTGAACGGCGAGATCTTCTACACCCTCGCTGAAGCCAGGGTGCTGATCGAGGCGTGGCGGCGTCACTACAACACTGTCCGACCGCACAGCAGCCTCGGCTATCGACCACCCGCCCCGGAAGCGGCGACACCGCCATTGCCGGCCTCCGGTTCCGCTTCGCTCCACCTCCGACCGGCAATGGCGGCGGAGACGACAATGCACTAACTATCTACCCGGACCACCCGGTGGGGGCTGCTCACGGCCTGACCCATTGCAACGCTGATCTGATCGAGACTTTCGACGACATCGCCAGCCGCGTACAAACCGCTAACCGAGGTCTGTTGATGGGCGTCGGTGACAACGCAGCCGCCTTCGCCAAGCTTCACGCCGATCCCGGCGACGAGTTGCGTATGCGGCGAGGAGCCAAGTGCCGGATACAGGGTATCAAACGAGAGGCGACGCCCATCTGCCAGTCGAACCGCGATCTGATCGCCTTCGATCGATATCTGGTTCACCGCTTCCTTGATGACGTCGACACCGAGCCTAATAAGCCGCGCCTCATCCGGCCAGGAGAGTTCGGGCGAGCGCTGCGCCAGCAGCGTCACCCGCGCGCCATAGGGGCGGAGGAACTCGGCCTCGGCAGCACCATGATCGTCACAGCCCAGCACAGCGATATTGGCGCCCTTCGCTTCGTAAGCGTCGCACACCGGGCAATAGCGGATCAGGCCGCGCGCCAATGCAGCATCGTGCGACGCCTGAGGCATTGAAGGCCGGTGATTTCGGACGCCGGTCGCCAAGATCACGGTACGGCCTTGCCAGCTTGTCGTTTCCGTCGCGACGGAGAACCCGTCCTCGACGATCGCCAGGCGAACCACCTTGCCCTGCTCGATCGTCGCGCCGTAAGCCTGTGCTTGCCGTTTCATCCGCGATAGCAGATCAGCACCACCAATCCCGTCTGGAAAGCCCGGCAAATTGTGTGACCGCGGAATCGAACTCGCACGCCCCGCTCCCGCGTCGATGACGACACAGTTGCGTAGAAAGCGCCCGAGATAGGTCGCGGCCGTCAGTCCGGCGGGGCCACCGCCGATGATGATGCAATCCACGTTTTCCTGCGACGTCGACGTGTCAGCTGCTGTACGCATAAAGCCATTCTCCCAAGCCGGCTCTAGCGCGCGCTCTATTCACATTTACGTGCGCACGGCGTTCGTCCCTCACACGCCGGGTGTCGCGTAGGATGATTCCTGTCCCGAATACGCCCGGCAGTCGTCATCCAAGCAAAGTCGGATGGTGTCGCTGCGGCTACGCTTCCCGTACGAACAAGCTCGAACAGATCGGCGCGTCAGTGGCCGCCATGACCGCCGCCCCCACCATGACCGAAGCCGCCGCGATGGCCAAAGCTGCCACCGTGTCCATAACCACCGCCGTGAAGTCCGAAGCCGATCCCAATCGAACCATAGAAGGGCGACCCATAGCCGGGATAGCCATAATAGGGATCGTAATAGCCCCCGCCCCCCCGATAGCGCGCATTATATGCCAAATTTTGGGCGGGCACCGCGATCATGCAAGCTTGCACATTTTGCGCGGCTGGGCCGCCGGGTCCCCCGGGACCGGGCGTGGCTGGAGGCGCGTCCGGCGCTGACAAGGGCTGCGCTACGAAAGCTCCCGGCGTATTACACGGCACTGCGAAATAGGCGATGTTACGGCTGGGCGGCCCATAGGTCGCGCACCCGCCGAGCGCCGCTGCGAGTCCGGAAAGTGCCGAAAGCTTCAGAATCTGCGGTGACATGCGAAAGCCTCCATCGCTTGGGCCTGGATCACGATAGTCGCCAAGGCTGCAAGGCGCATGCACCGCCTCAAACGCTGCTGCGGATCCAGGCGCTGGCCGGAACCACCGACTGACCAGGCGCACCAGAACCGCTCATATTATTAAATACGCAATCGGCGGTGAAATCCCTCAAGGCACGCCGCCCAATCACTCCATCACTGCGAGCAGATCGTCGACCGTCGTGGTCGCGAACGCGGTGAAGCTGTCCGCCACTGCGTAGGGGAGCAGTAGATCGCGGCCGACGACGAGCGCGCCGCAGCTGTAGACGACATTAGGAACATAGCCGTCGCGCTGTTTAGGGCTGGGAGCCAGAACCGGGCGAGGCGTCCGCGCCAAAAGCTTCGAGGGGTCGTTTTTGTCGAGCAGGCAGGCGCCGATGCAGTAGTTGCGCACCGTGCCAACCCCGTGCGTCAAGACGAGCCAGCCCTCGTCCACCTCGATCGGTGAGCCGCAATTGCCCATCTGGACAAACTCCCACGGATACCGCGGCTCGATCAGCTTGGCGCCACCGCCCCAGTGGAGGATGTCGTCCGATCTCAGTAGCCAGATGTTCTTGTTGTCCTGGCGACCGAGCATCGCGAACAGGCCATCGATCCGACGGGGAAAAAGCGCCATCCCCTTGCCCAATGAGGCATCGCCGGTAAGCGCGCGCATCTCGAACGTTCTGAAGTCGGTCGTGGTCAGCAGCTCCGATCGCGCCTCCGCGCCGCTGAACGCAGTGTATGTACCATGGTAGGCGAATGTGCCGTCGCCTTCGTCAAAGCGGACCAGCCTGAGATCCTCGATCCCCTGGCGTTGGCTAGGCAGCACGGGAAACAGCACAGTTTCCGACAAGGTCTCGCTGCCGTCATACCGAAGCCGGGCGAGGTCGTCTGTATCGGCACGCTCGATAATGGGCTGCATCGACACCGAGCTGGGATCGTCCACAACCAGCGTGCCGCCCGGCTTCCACCGCCCCGTACGGAAGGTAACTGAAGACAGATGGCCCTCGCCGATCCCGCGCAGCGAGAGGATAAACCGAACCTCGCCATCGCCAACGTCGCTTTGGTCGGGATGCAGCACGGCGCTGGGATTGAACAACGCCGCGCTCTCATAGGCGTATTCCTGACTGAAATAGGCTCCGATCAGTCGGCGTCGCGCATCGTCGCAGCGATCGGCGCCGTCGAAGTGATCGGCGACCTCGTCAAAACGCCGCCGCAGCATCGTGTCGACGTCGCGGTGGTTCTCATCCAGGGACGCGGTGACGCCCTCCAGCTGACGGGTCAGCTCCGCCTCGCCGAGCGACAGGATCAGATTGACCGTTTCCTGAGTGCGGGTCGTGCCAGCGTCGAAACCTCGCGGATAGCCGGGCTCAAACGGCCTGACCAGGGTACGCGACGGGTCGGGCCGTAGCGTCACATGAGGAAAACGGAGCTTAGCGCGCTGGATCATGTCTGGCTTTCTCGAATTGCGGTATGTGAATGGGCGGGCTTGGCCATCAAAGCGGATCCTCGTGGAATCATTAAGCCTCTACCCAGGTTGGAGATGCCGCAGTACCGCAGCGTTCAACCGGCGCCTCAGCGGGATATCGATGCGCGTGGCCATGAACCAGGACGCGGTGCAGAGTGCAGCCAGCAGGAGAATCCCGGACCAGGGAGCGGGTAATTGCGGCAGACCTGGTAGAAGTTTGGGCAGGCCCATTACCCCAATCGTGAAGACGGGGATT
>CAJYHD010000013.1 GCA_913773715.1 uncultured Sphingobium sp. | reverse complement strand
GATTGCGGCTCGTCGTCTTCTGCGCGATCGAGATGGCGGGGGAGAGACCTTCGATATGCTCGACATCGGGCTTCTGCATCATTTCCAGAAACTGGCGCGCATAGGCGGAAAGCGATTCCACGTAGCGGCGCTGCCCCTCGGCATAGATGGTGTCGAAGGCGAGCGAGGATTTGCCCGACCCGGACAGCCCCGTGATGACGACCAGGCTGTCGCGCGGCAGATCGACGTCCACGCCCTTGAGGTTATGCTCGCGCGCGCTGCGCACCGAAATCGTAGTCAGACTCATGAGGGGCGTTGTTCCAGATTTGTTCTGATGGGGCAAGCGCGGGGTGCGCTCGTCGTCCATAGATAGGGGAGCAGCCGGTGCTTCGCCAGACGGGGGGAAGCGCAACCATGTCGTTCATCGCCGATGATCGGCGGTTCATCGCCCGGTCATGCCGCCCGGCGCGGGAATGATACCGGTCATCGAAGCTTGCGCCCACTCCGGCGGCTACCTGTTAGGAAGACGGAAGCGGCGGCACGGTGCCGTCCATTCATCGGCAGTTCAGCGCTTCAGGCGTGGATAGCCGCACAAGTTTCGACAGGATCCCGGAAGCCCGACAGCATCCCGGATACGCCCCCGGCATCCCTTGCGCCGGGGGCGTTTTCATTTTTGCCCTTATGTTCCGAGCGATAATTGACGTTACGGAAATTTCACTTTTTTGGGCTTGCGAGCAACATCAAGCGTGCGTAGAGGGTGCGCGACGACATTCTGTCGATCGGGTCGATACCGGACGATGCACGAGCATCGCCATGTTGAAGAGTGTTGCGGTCCTGCACTGGCCGCTTCCAATAAGCGAAATTTGCGGCGAAGCGCTTGGGCGCAGGCTCGCTTTTGAACAGTATCACACCGATCCCGGAAGCCCGACAGCATCCCGGATACGCCCCCCGGCATCCCTTGCGCCGGGGGGCGTTTTCACGTGCTCGATCGTTGCGATCACCGCATTGCCTTACGGAAATGTCGTTTGTCGGAGTTACTTATGTCGTTCGTGCCTCTGTTCGTCGGTGGCGGTCGCCGTTTGGTCGGTGCATGTGTTGTTGGCAGAGCGGAATGGCTTGCGGGTCGAAGCGGAGCGGCGATGCCGATCGCAGGAGCCTAAACAGACTAGGCGAAGACGGCAGGTGCCCATCGAGATGCCCACCCTCCTTCGCAAACCCGGCGGTTCGCCAGCCCCCAAGTTGAGGCGGTGCCGGGTCCATCAGGATCGAGGAGATTAGCCATGTTCGTTTCTTTCAAGTTCGCCGCCGCCACCGCCCTGACATCGATCGCGCTGATCGGTGCAGCCGGTTCCGCTTCGGCACAGGATTTCCAATCCAATGGCCGCACCACGCAGGTCTATCACGGCGACCTGGACCTTTCGAAGCCTGAGCAGCAGGCGCAACTGCGCAGCCGCGTTGCGCGTGCCGCCAATCGCGTCTGTTCGTCGATCGATCTCACCGCGATGACGGCATGCAAGAAGCTGGCGATCGCCCATGTCGATACGCCGGTTAACGCCGCCATCGCCCGCGCCGACACCGGCGAACATTATGCTTCCGCGGCTGGCAACGGCAAGCAGCGCGCACTCAACGCCAACTGACGTTTCATTTCCTGTCGCGAGGGAAGCGAGAAGGCTCGGCGGACTGCCGGGCCTTTTCTGCGTCGGGCGTCAATGGGCGTAGATCATCTTGCGCGTCATGCCGCCATCGACGGCAATTTGCTGGCCGGTGATGAAGCCCGCGCCATCGGAGGCGAGAAACAGGACCGTGGCGGCGATGTCCGACGGTTCGCCGACGCGGCCGACGGGGTGCTGGGCCTTGTCGATGTCGCGATGTTCCACCGCCTCGCGTGCCGAAGCCTTGGCCCAAGGGCGCGTCTCGATCCAGCCGGGCAGGATCGCGTTGACGCGAATGTCGGGGCCAAGGCTGATCGCCAGCGCATGGGTCATGGCGCACAGCGCGCCCTTGGCGGCGGCATAGGCCTCCGTCTGCGGCTCCGATTGAAGGGCGCGGGTGGAGGACATGAAGATGATCGACCCCTTGCGCATGCGGAGCAGCGGCACGGCGGCGCGTGCCATCAGAAATGCGCCGGTCACATGGCTGTCCTGCCATTGCCGCCATTCCTTGAGTTCGAGTTGCTCGATCGGACCGCTTACCGGGTCGGCGATCCCGGCGTTGGAGAGGAGCAGGTCGATCCCTTCGGCCTCTCCGGCCTGCGCGTTCCAGTTGATAATCGCCTCGAACGCCTTGGCGACGTCGCGTTCGCTCGACACATCGGCGCGGATGGCGAGCAGGTACGGCGAGGGCATTTCGGCTTTGAGATCGCGAACGGCTTCGGCGTTCTTGTCGAGCGTGGCGACGCGCCAGCCTTGCGAGAGCAGCGCTTGCGTTACGCCTTTGCCGATGCCCTGTGCGCCGCCTGTTACCACTGCGATTTTCATCATGCCCTCCGGTTCGTTCGGGCGGGTAACGCGTAAGGTATATATTCCTGTTCCCCCTCCTGCGTGCGGGAGGGGGCTACGGGGTGGGCGGTCCGGCCCACCCCGCTGCGAATAGGTCGCTTCGCGTCCAAGTCTCGCTGCCCTCCGAACGGGAGGGGATGAGCGGCTTACCGCCCCGTCATCGCCCTTGCATTGGCGAGGAACGTTCTTCCGATCCGTATCTCGCTGTCTGTCGCCAGAACCGCGAACCAGACGCCGCTGCCATCGTGGCGCAGGCGGGCGATGTGGTCGCGGCGGACGATGTGCGAACGGTGGAGGCGGACGAACTGCTGCGGGTCGAGCCGTTCCTCCAGCGAACTGATCGTCTGATGCAGTAGATAGCTGTGGCCGCCGACATGCAGGCGCATATAGTCGCGCTCCGCCTCGATCCGGTCGATCTGGTCGGCGGCGATCCGCACCAGTTCGGAGCGGTGCGGCACCCAGAATTCCTCCGCCCATTTCGGCCGTGGCTCGGCGGAGATCGCGGCGGGTGCGTCGCCGCTCTGGATGTGGCGCAGCGCCACCTCCACCCGGTCGATCGCGCGCGTCAGCCGGTCATGCGCGACGGGCTTCAGCATATAATCGACGGCGGCGAGATCGAACGCCTCGACCGCGAAGCCTTCGAAGGCGGTGACGAAGATGACGGCGGGGCGCAGACCCATCCGCCCGACCGCGCGCGCCACGCCGATCCCGTCGAGCAGGGGCATGGCGATGTCCAGCATGACGAGGTCGGGATTCAGCCCTTCGATCAGGCGCAGCGCCGCCTCGCCATCGCTGGCGGTGCCGACGAGCGCGATGCGCGGTTCGCGCGCGCACAGCATCTGGAGCCTTTCGACGGCCAGCGGCTCGTCATCTACGATCATCGTGCGGATGGACATGGGTCGGTTCAGCAGCCCCGGCGAAGAATGGGTAGGGTGAGGAGGACGGAAAATCCGCCACCATCGCGCGGACCATAAGCGATACTGGCGCGATCGCCAAAGCGCGCGGCCAGCCGGTCGCGCACATTGGCGAGGCCGATGCCGCTGCCGCCGTCGGCCTCATTGGGCGGTTTGTCGCCATCGTCGGTGATCGCGATATGCATGCGGTCGCCGTCGGCGCGCGCGGTGATGCGAATCTCGACCGGGCTGGACGTGCGCGACACGCCATATTTGATCGCGTTCTCAACCAGCGGCTGGAGGATGAGGCCCGGGACGCAGGCGTCGAGCAGATCGTCCGGCACATCGATGATCGTCGTCAGCCTGTCGGGGAAGCGCACCGCCTCAATATCCAGATAGAGCCGCTGGAGATGCACTTCCTCCTCCAGCGGCACGTCGTCGAGCGGATCACCGGTCAGGCTGGTGCGATAGAAGTTGGAGAGGGACATGATCATGCGCTCGGCTTCGTCAGGCCGGTTGCGCATGACGAGGGTGGAGAGGCTGTTCAGCGTATTGAACAGGAAGTGCGGGTTCACTTGATAGCGCAGCGATCGCAGTTCCGCCTGCTGTGCCGCCAGTTCCAGCCGCGCCGCACGCCGCTCCGTCCGCAACGCGTCGCTGGCGTAGGAAAGGGCGAGGTAGAGGCCAGCCCAGGCCGAGAGGAAGAAATAGCGGTTGCTGGCGTCCTCCACGAACTGGATGAAGAACAGGCCGCCCTTGCCATATTTCTCGATCTCCTGCTGGGTAAAGTCCATCACCGGATCGTAGATGTTGAACATGTAATAGTTGGCGACCGCCATCAGGCCCGCGAAGGGCGCTGCGAGGGTGAAGGCGGTAATGATGCGGATGCCGATCGTCTTGCGGTCGAAACGGCGCATCGCGAGGTAGAAGACCCAGGTGACGACGATGCCGATGACCGTCACGACCATGCGCCGCGCGGCGATCTCCAGCTGCGCATCCAGCCCCATCGCCACGGCACGCAGCGACGCCCAAACCGCATAGAATAACCAGAAGCCGAGAATGGAATAGAGGGCGATGGCGGGGGACAGGCCACGCTCGCCATCTTCGGGAAGGAACGTCATGTCCCCTTTTACGCCTGCTTCGCCCGCTTGTCGCCTGTATCGCGCGTCGTCGGTCGAACGGGGGGGCGTGTTTATCGAACCATGTCGTGCGGGAACCGCGTCGAGCCGCTGCCCGTTTATTCATCGGATAGAGAGGAGCTTATCATGAGCGACGATAATCAGGACATCGGGCACGAGCATGATCGTCCGAAGACCGAGGACGAGAAGCTGGAAAAGGCGCTGGAGGATTCAATGGATGCATCCGATCCGCCGTCGCAGACCCACCCGAATGACAAGGGCGACCCGGCCCCGTCCTCCGGGTTCAAAGAGGACTGATGACCTGTCGGGCGCGATGATGCTATCGTGCCCGCAGTCATAATGATGAGAGGAGTTTACGCCGATGCCGACATCCGCCACCCCCGCCATCGAACGGATTGCGCGCGTGCTTGCCGGGCGGGCGTTGAGCCTCAACGGCATCGGGCAGGATGCGCATGCGGCGGAAAAGGTGGATGCGACATGGCGTGCGCATCTCGACGACGCCTATGCCATCCTTCACACGCTGCGCGAGCCGGATGCGGACATGGCGCAGGCTGGTGACGTGGCGGTGTGGCGGGCAATGGTAGGCGCTGTGCTGGAGAAGCGCCCGGTTGCCTGACCGGGCGAGCGTTTCAACCATATCGTAAGGCCTGTTCGACAAATACAGCCTTATGTATGAAATCCGATTCCGCCACGACCTGAACCTTCTCGACATCGCCTGGCACGGCCAGTTCAAGGCCGAGGAGGTCGCCGCCTACGCGCGCGAGGTGAAAACGCAGTTCGTCGTTCAGCGCTTCGCGCCCGGCTATCTGCTGCGCATGGACATGAGCGGTAGCGCGGTGCAGCCGCAGGAGGCGGTCGCGGCCTTTCGCGATCATCTGGGCGACGGCAAGTTCCCGCGCGCGTCGCGTATCGCCATCATCACGCCCAGCCATATCGCACGGATGCAGGTGAAGCGCGAAATGACGCAAAGCTACATGCGAATTTTCGAGACGGCGGAGGAGGGGCTGGACTGGCTGCTGGAGGATGCTCGCTCCGACGCATGATATCCTGCGGGATATTATATTCATCGGGATATAGAAAAAGATCTGCGCACCGCTTATCCGTCTGCCGAATCGAGCAGAGGGGTATGGGGCATGCGGGCGGTCATCTGGACAGCGGCGCTGGCGGGACAGGCGATCATTGGAGCAGCAGCCCATGCTGCCGAAGCGGACGCGGATGCGGCGGGCACTTCAATCGTCGTCACCGCCCGCCTGCGCGAAGAAGATCCGCAGAAGGTACCGGCGGCGATCAGCATCGTCGGTGTCGATGACCTGACGCGCACCTATACGGTCAACACCAATCAACTGACGCAGCTTGTTCCGTCGCTCAACTATTCGTCGGCCAATCCACGCAACACCGCTTTTACGATCCGCGGCCTTGGCTCCAGCGTCGTCGCGGTCAGCCAGGCCAATGACGGGCTGGAACCGGGTGTCGGCTTCTATGTCGATGGCGTCTATCATGCGCGCGCCGCGACCGCTGCGTTCGACTTCACCGATATCGAGCGCGTCGAAGTGCTGCGCGGACCGCAGGGGACTCTGTTCGGTAAGAACACGACGGCGGGCGCGATCAATATCGTGACGAAGAAGCCGAGCTTCGACTGGGGCGGGGAGGCCGAGCTTTCCTATGGCAGCCGCGATTTCCTTCAGGCGAAGGCGGCGATCACTGGGCCGATCGCGGGTGATGTGCTGGCCTTCCGCCTGTCGGGATCGGTCACGCGGCAGGATGGCTATATCCGCAACGTCGCGCGCAACGAATGGCAGAACAATGTCCATAACGACGCGATCCGGGCGCAATTGCTCTTCCAGCCGAGCACCGACCTCTCGTTCCGGCTGACCGGCGACTGGTCGAACTTCAAGAATAATTGCTGCGCGCAGGTCTTCGTCCGCGTCGCTCCGACGCTGAAGCCCGCCGCCCAGCAATATGCTTCGCTCGTGGCCAATGCGCCGGGCGGTCCCTATGCGCCGCCGAGCTTCAATCCCTATGACCGGATCACTGACAATGACGCGCCGCTGGGCGTGGACACCAATGAAGGCGGCGTGTCGGGCACGGCGGAATGGAAGTTGCCCGGCGTCACGCTGACGTCGATCAGCGCGTGGCGCTTCTGGAACTGGGACGCGGCGAACGACCGCGACTATACCGGTCTGCACATCCAGACGACGCAGCACATCCCTTCTCGCCAGGATCAGTTCAGTCAGGAAATCCGGCTCGGCTCCAACACGCCCGGCCCGATCGAATATGTCGCGGGCTATTATTATTTTCATCAGAAGATCACGGGACGGCCGATCAGCATCTACGGCCCCCTCGCGACTTATTGGTTGCTGCCTGCGAGTGCGACGCGCACCTCGTCACTGCTCGACGGCTATCAGACCGATGGCCGCACCGATTTCCGCACGGAAAGCTATGGCATCTTCGGTGAAGTCACCTGGCGGCCCGCGCCACGCCTCGCGCTGACGGGTGGCATCCGCTACACCTATGAAGAAAAGGACGGCGATTATGACGTCCGCACCTTTGGCGGCGTCGCGCCGACCGCGGCGCTGCGCACCGATCAGCAATCCATCCTGCGCGCGCAAAGCTACAGCGCGCATGTCGGCGACGGCAGCGCTTCAGGTCGCGCCAACATCGCCTATGACCTGACCGACGGCATCATGGCCTATGCCAGCTTCGCCAAGGGACAGAAGTCGGGCGGCATCAACATGTCGGGCCTGCCGGTCAACGCCGCAAATCAGGCCGTGCTGGCGACGGCGGTCGTTCGGCCGGAAAAGAACACCACATGGGAGGCGGGATTCAAGACCCGGCTGCTGGACGATGCCGTCACCTTCAACATCGACGCCTTCCGCGTGGATGTGAAGGATTTCCAGGCCAATGTCGTGGACAACAGTGCGACCGTCGCATTGCGCAGCTATCTCGCCAACATCCCCAAGGTGACGGTCAAGGGCATCGAATTCGATGCGACAGCGCGGATCGGCACCCGGCTGTCGCTGCGCGCATCGGGCGCTTATTCGGACGGCGAATATGCGAGCTACCCGAATGGTCCTTGCCCGATCGAGCGGACGGGTACCGGGACGGCGCGCTGCAATTTGAGTGGGCAGGGGATGCCCGGCTTGCCCAAATGGGTCGGATCGGCAGGTGGCGAATATCGCCTGCCCGCGCAAGTGGCCGGACGCGATGGCGAGTTCATTCTGCGCGCCGATGCCGTGACGCGAACGCGGATATTGGGTGATGCGACGGGATCGGCCTATACCGTCATCAAGGGTTACACGCTGGTCAACGGCAGCATCGGCTACCGTGTTGGAGGCTGGGAACTGGCCGTTTTCGCGCGCAACCTGTTCAACAAGGATTATTTGCAGAATGTGACCGTGCAGGCGGGCAATAGCGGCCTTATCGTCGGTACGCCGAACGAGCCGCGCACGATCGGCGTCACGTTGCGCACGCGGATCGGTTCCTGAAATATTACAACGCTTTGTCGCAGTCACAGAAATTTCATGTTGCGCTGCACAAGGAAAAATGTTCCCTTGTGAATGACAGTGGAACAAGCGCTTAAGCGTTCGGTAACCAAGCTGGGCGCATGATCTGCTGATCGACTTCAAGTCGGAGGGCAAGAGCATGAGCACGAGTGCAAGACCGGCGGATGGGGCAGTCACCCTGTCAGAGTTGCGGGAGTTCGCCAGCTTCCCATCCGCGACGCAGCGTTACATCCGCAGATCGCTCGATATCGGGCTGCATCGCCGCGATGCGATGAAGCTCTGGTCCCGTGACATGGTCGAGGAAGCCTCTATCCGGGCGCAGGCGCGCATCTACGGTCGGCTGGACGAGATCAAGGCGCGTGTGCCGGACGACAGCGGTCTGGAACAGGTCGAACCCTTCATGGCTCCGTTGGTCACCATGTCAGCCTTCGATCTCGGGCAGGATCGGCTGAGCAGCTTTTCCTCCTACCGCTTCCTCTATGAGCGACTGCTGGGTGCGGGTGCGCGGCCCTGGCTACCCGGCGCGTTCTGCGCGGCGGCGAGCCTGCCGCATCTGCATCCCGACAAGCGCAAGATCCTGCTTCAGTCGATCAGCGAAGCGGCGGCGACCGCCATCGGATGGTCGAACCGCGAGCCGACCTTCTACCCCGAGTGGGTTGAGAAGGTGGACATGAGCAAGGCCAACTGACGGCGGTATCGGCGCTCCTTCCGGGGGGATGGAGCGTCGCGCTCTTTACGCTTACGCGCTGATCCACACCTCTACCGGCGTGCTGTCCTGATGCAGCGCCAGCCGGATCGGCAACTGTTCGATCGGCCCTTCTTCCAGCGCATTGGAATAGACCGCCGTCTTGGCGTTGCCGCTGATTTGCAGAAATACATGCCGCGCGGCAAGGATCGCGCTGGCCGTCAGCGACAGGCGCTGATGTGGAGCGGCGGGCGGGGTGACTGCAATCGTGCGGGCGCTGCTCGACAAGCCTTCGGCCAGTTCCGCCGCTTGCGGGAAGAGCGAGGCGGTATGGCCATCCTCTCCCATGCCCAGCAGCACGATGTCGAGCGGC
>CAJYHD010000012.1 GCA_913773715.1 uncultured Sphingobium sp. | reverse complement strand
AGCGATGCACACGCGGAGAGCCCGCCGCTCGACGATCGCGAGCGACGGGCCTGTGTTCCATGCGCCGGGACGGGACCGGCGGCGTGATCGGTTCAGGAGTGAACGTCATCCGCCTCCGTGGGGTCGTCTTCTTCCAGATCCTCGGGCTCGAGGTCCGTATCACCGTCCAGCTCGTCCATGCGATCAATCAGCCGTTCGGTGATCCGCGCCAGTTCGGCACGGGGCAGGGAAGGGATGGTGGCTAGCACTGCGTGAGGTGATGCGACCCGGTCCAGCCGATGCCAGGGACGGCGGCGCGATCGGCGCCAGGGCATCGCGCGGTTGGCGCTGAGTGGCGGGGTGACAGCTGCATGTCCCATCATGCCGCCTCCCCGTAGTGCCGCTGTTCGATGGTCTGACGCACCGCTTCAGCCCGGTCAGGATGCCCGACGATCTGTGCCGTGAGCGGCGTCAGGTCATCGGAGGGGCAGTCCTGAATGACCAGCCACAGCTTGCGGTCGGACGTCAACGCATAGCCGCCGCCGATCTGGACGAGGCTATGGAGCCAGGCAGTGGGGTTGAACGGGGCGGGGTAGATAAGGGTGGCCATGTCAGTCATCCTCCCCCCGGAGGCGGGCAAAAGCTCGCATGAGGTCAAACTGCTGGCCAAGGTTTAGATTGCTCGCCTGAACGGTCGCGACGGCTTGGCGATGTGCGGCGCTGCCCGCCACCACGCCGGGCGCCAGTTGCTCCAGTATCTTGCCGATCAAGGCGGGCTCTAATGAGCGAAGGATGGCCGAGACAATTAGCAATTCGGGGGTTTGAGAGATTGCGGACAGCTCGGCCGCCAATCGGTTAGCTTCACGCTCCTGATGATGCTGGTATCGTCCAGAAAAGAGGCCGTTCTTACGTGCTGCCAGCGATGCTTGTCGCTGTTCAGCAAACCGAGAGTTCACGACCTTGCGGGGGGCAGCAGTCGGCAGGGCAACAACATTTCCTGATGCCAGGACAGCTTTTGATAACCGCGCCATGATCATGCTTCCCCAGTCAGGCGGCGGACATCCGCCGTGATGGACGCCAACACGAAGTCCGGGTCGCCCTCGCACCCGACCCGATCGACAAATTCGAGGTTGGTCAGGATGTCGGCCATGCTGCTTGCGGGCATCGCTATGGCCGCGCTGCGCAGGGCATAGGATCGATCGGCAAGCGTCGACGACCGAGCAGCAAGGCGAGCGACCTGATGACGCTCGACAATCTCGGCTTCGCGGGCCTCCCGACGCGCGGTCTGTGCTGCGACGATAGCATCACGCTCATCAGCAAGGGCAACAAGTTCCAGACGCGCCTGACGCCATTCGGGATAGTCCATGTCGCTGGGCTTGGGGTCTCGGACCATCTGGCGGGCAGACGCGACCGAGCTGGCCCGTGCCGTGCTCAAGCGGACGGGTTCACCGAACAAGTTCACATAGGTCGTGGCCACCTCGCGATGGGGCGGGGCTTCCTCGACCGGGAGCGCTGCCTTTTCGGCGGTGCAAGCCTTGCGTGCAGGCATTTCCACTTCCTCGTCGAAGCGGTCGCATTCGGCTTCTGCGCGATCCCGCAGAACGATGGTATGGAGCAGTCGTGGGTTCACCCCGTTGTTTGGTGCGAGGTCGTGCCGCGCACCAGCGACAGCCGGGACGGCGGCGGCGAGCGCGACGAGGCCAGCGCTCCCGAACAGGGCGCGACGGGTGGTTTCCGTGGTCATTGTCCTGCCTCCATCGGCTCGGAATAAGTCGACTGAAAAAGACCGACGATGCGGCCCATGAGACGTTCGCGCAGAGCCTCGGTCTTATATCCGAAGTCGCACCAACGAGCTGGCTGCGCGCCAGCAGCGATCGCTTCCTTGACCCATTCAGGCTGCGCAACAGGGCCGACGCACCAGCCCGTGATGCCGGGCCTGAAGAACGTCTCGTTGACGCTGTAATGCCCAGGCGAAGAACGCCACTCCATCAGAAACAGCTCGCCTTCACACGGATCGGTGTCGGACGGATCGATGATAGCGAAGTCCCCCATGTGGAGATGGGGTGCGTTGCGGTCGTCCGTGATAGGATATGCCGCGAGGCCCGCAGGTACGCGGTCATAGACGATGAACGAGCGCAGGCCTGGCTGCTGAGGGGCGCTGGTCATGCGCTCTGCTCCTGCGAGATGCTGGAAATCTCTGCCTCGATGGCATGCAGACGCAGCTGAAGCTGATGAAGCAGGGTCGCCCCGTCGTTGTGTGCGTCGTGAAGACGCGGGTCAGCCGGTAGATGGCCAAACGAATCCATGGCGTCGATCGCGCGGACGGTCGCCAGCGATAAGTTCAAGGCGTCCTGCAAAAGGCCGCCGATTGCAGTGGTGCGGGGATCGGCCATCGGTCAGCCTTCCCGCGCCATCAGGCAGCCGTTCGACGGGTGCCGGGTGAAAAGGCGCTCGCAGGCGTCGGCCGCGATGACAGCTTCGATCGCACGCTGCTGACGGGCATTGGTGGCGCGGTGTTCACCTGCCAGCGAACGGGCATAGGCGCCGGGGTTGCCGGTGCGCAGATGCTGGCGGGCAAGGTCGACGGCGCGGCCGGTCGATTTGCTCAGTCCGTTTGAGGCACAGGTGAT
>CAJYHD010000011.1 GCA_913773715.1 uncultured Sphingobium sp. | reverse complement strand
CTGTCTGGCTTCGACCGCCGGCCGAGGCCGCGGGCGCCCGCCGAGCTGGTCGGGATGATCAAGGGGCTCGACCTGCTGATCGGCCACCGCCTCCACGCGCACATCGTCGCCTTCGCCCATGGCGTTCCCGCGGTCGCGCTGGGCTGGGACGACAAGCTGCAGGGCCAGATGGAGCTAATGGGACGCGGCGAGCTGCTCCTGCCGTTCGAGGCCGCCGACGCAGGGCAAGCGCTGGCTTTGGCGGACCGGGTGATGCAGGCTCCGGCGGACGACGAGCGGGCCAGGGACATGGAGCGGCGGGCGGAAGACGATTTGGTCTCAACGATCGATACGCTGATCGCCGGCCAATGATAGCGGGTGACCTCTAGATGGCTAAGATCCTCGTCGTCGGCAAGTATTACGCGCCGTTCTCGGGCGGTATAGAAGAGAATACCCGCGCGGTCGCAGAAGGACTGGCCCGCAACCACCGGGTCCTGGTTCTATGCAACAACCACCAGAAGGGTGCGAGCCGCGAGACCATCGGCCACGTGGAAGTCCTGCGCACGGCCACCCAGCTGGTCTGGAAATCTCAACCGATCGGCGTCGCGACCTTCCTAAAAGCCATGACGATCCGCGCTGACGTAGTCCATTTCCATGCGCCCAATCCGTGGCTATCGCTGGCGCTCCTGCTGAGGATGAAATTGCGCCGCAACCCGGGCCGGCTGATCGTCACGCACCACATGGACATCTATGGCCGCCCGCTCCTGCGCATGGTCGCGCGCAAGATCTACAACAGCCTACTGCGCAAGGCCTCGCTGCTGATCGCCACCTCGCACAAGAACATCACGTCGTCGGACGACATCCAGGTCGACTGCAACGCGGTAGCCATTCCCCTGGGGCTGGATCTGGGCCGATACGCCCTGAGCGAGGAGGAGAGGGCGGCGGCGCGCGAATGGGGCAAGGCGCTCAGCGGCGGTCGGCCGATCGTCGCCTTCATTGGCCGCCATGCGAGGTACAAGGGGCTCGACGTCCTGATGAACGCGCTGGCGCTCGATCCCAACCTGTTTGGCCTTATCGGCGGCGAGGGGCCCTATACAGCCGCGGTGCGTGCCGAGGCGGCCAAGCTGGGGATCGAGGACCGGGTGACGTTCCTGGGTTCGATCTCGCATGGGGAGAAGCTGCGCCTGTTGGCCGCGGCCGACGTCTTCGCCTTTCCCTCCACCGAGAAGACCGAGGCTTTTGGCATCTCGCAAGTCGAGGCGATGGCGCTCAACTTGCCGGTGGTGGCCACCAACCTGCCAACCGGCGTGACCGACGTGTCGCGGCAGGGCGAGACTGCAGTGGTGGTCGAGCCACGCGATCCGGTCGCCTTGCAAGGCGCGATCACCTCGCTCCTTGCCGACGGCACGACCAGGGCCAAGCTCGTTGCCTCGGCCTACCGCAACGTGTCTGAAAACCTGTCGAACGTGCTGCTCGTAGACAGGACGGTCACGGCGATCGAGCAATACGCCGCATGAGCAGTTCTTGGAATGATGCTGACGCCGCCAGGCCGTAGCCGACATCATTCAATCTGGGGAAAGTACGATGGCGTCGAACCGCTATGATTACATCGACAGCTTGCGGGGAATGTCCGCGGCTCTGGTCATAGTCGGCCATTGTATATCGAAAATCGTCGAGCCGAATACGCTCCTTTCCGCTTCCAGCGTAGAGATGAGCATATTCCGGTTCATCAACACCTTCCTGGATTTCGGGAAGATCGGCGTCGTCGTGTTCTTCTGTGTGAGCGGATACCTGATCCCGAACTCGCTGCGGTCCGATCGCTCTCAGCCGATCAGGAAATTCGTCATCAGTCGCATCTTCAGGCTCTATCCGGCATACTGGGTGTCGATACCCTTCGCGATCGTGGCGCTGTATCATCTGACCGGCACGCCTTTGTCTGCCGTGACTATTGTAGCGAACTTCACGATGCTCCAGCAGTTCGTTGGCATGAAGAACATCCAGGGGCTGTACTGGACGCTCCAGATCGAGATCATCTTCTACGCGATCTGCGTGGGCCTGTTCTATCTGGGGCTCATCCACAAGAACCGGACGATCCTCGCCGCTACCATGGTGTGCATCCTGGCGGCGCTGGCGATGGCCATGGCGCGGTACTTGTTCGAGGTTAAGATGCCGGTCGCGATGCCCTTGTCGCTCTCGGTCATGTTCGGCGCCAATCTCTATCGCCGCTACAAGGTCGAAGGCGATGCCCTGGCCGGCCGCTATGCCGCCTGGTGCACCGGCGTCTTCGCCGCGGCGATCCTGCCGATCTGCTTCCTCGCCTACAACATGGACTATGGCTATGGCGAGACCTGGTACCGGTACTTCATCTCGTACTTTGTATCGCTGACTACGTTCTACGTCTTCACAGACTTGGTGAAGATCGAGGCGCCGGCGTTCACGTACCTGGGGCGGGTCAGCTATTCGATGTACCTGTTCGGCACGGTGTCGCGGGTCTTCTCGTGGATGGCGCTCGGGGCGGTGACCGCGGCGTGTCCGGCCCTGGTGGCGATCGTCGCGGCGCTGGTCGGCGCCATCGCGATCGCCAGCCTGGTCTACTACGTGGTCGAGAAGCCCGCGGTCGAGCTGGGCCGCCGGCTGAGCGCTTCGCGGATGGTGGCGCAAGCGGCGCCCTGAGGGCGCCCGGCTTGGCTCAAGTCAGGCGCAGGGCCTCGCAGGTTCCGGCGCCGGCACGGCTCAAGGCGACGTAGGCCGGCGCTCCGCTCGCCGCGAAGCCGATTCGGCCGTTTTCTTGCCAAGCTGGCAGTTTCGAGCCATCGCTGGCGATGGCCGGCCCGGCAATGTCGCCGGCGGAAAGCTGCAGGCGCGCCGGGCCGCCCGTGCTCCAGAACGCCAGCTTGCGGTCTCCGGCGGCCGAGGCGTAGATCGACGCGTCGAGCGCCCTTCCTTGCGCATGGCAGGCCTGCGCAAAGTGGAAGCCCGCAAGCGTGCGATTGAGCGTGGTCATGGCCGCCAGCGCCGGCTTGGCGGAATAATCGCCATGGACGAGGCCGAAGCCGCGTTCGCGCGGTTTCGCGTGGCCCTCGTTGTCTCGCAAGGTGAACCACAGGTTATAGTTCACCCGTTGCGCCTCGCTGGCGAGGAAGCTGCGCGCCGCATAGGCCGCCTGGAGCGGCTCGGCGATCGCCCGCGGCCCGGCGGTCGAGTAGCCCCACTCACCGTTCACGATGGGGCTGAGGCTTGGAGCGTCCCGCGCGATGCTGGCATAAGTGGATGCAACGGTCTCCGGGACGACATCGCGATAGGGGTGCACCGTGAAAGCGGAGACGCAGGTGCGCAGATCGCTCCCGCCCACGCCGCGCGCATATCGCGGCCAGCGCGGGTTCGTCACTGCATAGGCGGACAGGGCGCCGCCCAGGATGGTCGCGCTGGGGTTGGCGGCGCGCATGGCGTAACACGTGGGCGTCGCGAAGCTCGTGTAAAGCGCCGGGTCGAGACCGCCGCCATTGGGCTCGTTCCAGATCTCCCAGGCCACCGGCTGACCGCGGAAATGGCTCGCCGCCGCGGCGGCCCAGCGGGAGAACGCCGCGACTTGCGCCGGACCCTGCGGCATGTCCTTAACCCCGAACAAACGGTTCCCGCCGAACAGAGTGAACTGGACGCGCAGCCCGCGGGCGTTCAGTTTCGCTACGAGATCGTCGTAGACGGACCAGTCGTAGCCGTTGCCCGTCTTCTGCGTGTCGTACCAGTAGAACCCCGTGCGAACGAAGTTGAACCCCGCCCCGGCGGCGATATCGAACGCCTTGTCGGTCCAGTCCTTCCGATTGAGCTGCACGCCGCGCCAGGGTTGCTCGTTCTGCCCCGGCGGGACCTTGGCGAGAGCCTGCGAGCTAATGTCGCCCGCGAGCAACGATAACAGAATTCCTGCTGTGCGCATCGGGCCGATCATGTCGTCAACTCCGCTTTACTTGTTAGGCCGCCCCGGAGGGCGACGGCACCAGGCCGGCGGCGTAATAACCCAGCATGGCACGGTAAGAATAACCAATGGCGAATTGACTGGAGATGACCGAGCGATAGGCGGCGGCCCGGTCGCTGGGTTTATTCAGGGCTGACCGGATAGCCTCTCCCCAAACTGCCACGGGCGCCTCGAGCGGCACCCGTGTGATCAACTCGGGCACGACGTCGGCTTCGGGCGGAACGACGTCGGAGATCACGCAAGGCTTGCCCGCGGCCAGCGCCTCGAGAACGACGAGGCCCAGCCCCTCGAACAGCGAGGGCAGGAGTAGGATGTCGAAGCCGTTCACCACCAGCTCGGGCACATCGGAGCGCGCGCCGGTGAAGACAGTGCGCGCCGCGATGCCGAGTGCCTCGGCCTTCTCCTGCATCGCCGGGCGGGTGGCGCCGTCTCCTACCAGGAGCAGCCAGATGGACTCGTCGTCGCGCATCACGGCGGCGGCCATGTCGAGCAGGGCCACGTGGTTCTTCTGGGACACGAAACGCCCGGCGTGGCCGATTACCCGCGCCTGCGCCGGGATACCGAGGGCTTGCCGGACCGCGGGATCGGGAGCGGCCGCATAGGCGCTGAAGTCGAGCCCGCAATGCACCACCGCCGTGCGCGGGTCCGCCTTCCAGCCCGCGCCGTAGAGCTTGCGCCCGGCCAGCTCGCTGACAGCGAGCATATGCGTGCTGCCGGCGGCGATCGCCTTCTGCATGGCGGCGTTGTACAGCCGGCGCGCCCGCGTACCTTGCACCGCCTGGGCGGAGTTGTGCGCATGGCTGATCCGCACCGGCACTCGGAGCAGGGCCCCGGCCAGCATCAGGGCGCCATTCTGGTACATCTCGTGCGCATGAAGCGCTGCGTAGGGACCATGCTTGCGCACGATCGCGCGCAGGGCTTGCAGCAGCGCGAGCGGATTGCGGTGCCGGGTGCAGATGAACACGCGGACCCCGAGACGGTCGAGCGCGCCGCTGAGCGGCCACTGCTGGTCACTGTAGCACAGCACGTCCATCTGGATGCCGTCGGCCCGAGCTTGGGCGGCCAGGTCCATGATCCAGCTTTGCACGCCGCCGTGGCGCAGATTGGCGACGACGTGGAGGATCCTGGTCTGCGTCATCGCGCCACCACTTGGGGGGACCGTTTCGACAGGTTCATCATGAGCAGGATCAATGGGACGATGCAGTTGCTCGTCGATGTCAGGATCATGGTATAGGCCGCGCCCTTGATCCCCATCGAAGGAATCAGCGCGTAGGATGCGATCACGCTGACGATCACCGAGATCATGAACGCCGGCGCCTGTCCCACGAAGATCTTCGCCGCGCTGATCACGTAGCCCAGTACGTTGCCAGCATAGGCGACCGTCGCGGCCAGGGCGAACAGCGGGAACAGCGAGGCGTGCGTCGCGAATTTGACACCGTAGAGCAGCGTTAGCACAAATCTGCCAATCACCAGCGTCAGCAGCACGCCGGCTAGGCCGATGCCGACGGCGAAGCCCAGCGCCCGCGCGCTGTAGGTTCTGAAGGCGGCCATGTTCCCATCGGCGTAGTGCCGCGCCAGCACCGGCACGAGCGACTGCCCGACCGCAGCCACCACCACCGTGCCCACGGTTATGAAGTAGGCCATGGCCGAGAAGATGCCCAACTGGTCGGCGCCGGCGTGCTGCTCGAGGACATAGCGCGGGATGTTCGGGCTCAGGTTCACGAAGAGCGCCGTCACGCCGAGCGGCACGCCGTTCTTGAGGAAGTTGCGCAGGCTGGCGGTCATGGTGACGCGATCAAACACGATCGCGCTGTGCGCGGCCCGGCGGTCGAACAGGAGTAGCACTACGATCCAGCTGACGGCATAGCAGCTCGCGGCCATGGGAAGGCTCCCCGTCGCGTAGTACACGATGGCCAGGCTCGCGGTGCCGATGGTTCCGCGCAGGATCAGCGACTTGGCGATCCTGTCGAGCCGCATGGCACGTTGGTTGAGGCCGTAGAAGAAGTCCACGATCGTCTCCACGGTCTTGGAGGCGCCGACCGCTACTATGACCCAGATCGACGGCTGGCCATACCACAGCGCGATGCCCAGGCAGATGATGAGGCCCAGCGTCGCCGTCGTCGCGCGGAAGATCAGATAGTCGGAAAGGGTGTTCTCCTCGCCGACGTCCGACGCCAGGATCGTACGCATGCCGAGGTTGAAGAACATCATCACCGGCGTGCACAAGGAAAGCGCCAGCGCGAAGATGCCGACTTCGTTCGTGCCGCCCATCCGCGCGACGACGACCAGAACCAGCCACTGGCATACCGCGTAATAAGCGTTGCCGGCCATCATCCAGACGGCATTCTGACGAAGTTTAAGCGACATTCTCGACCTCGCCTCTGTTGCCAAGAACATAGTCGTTCATGACCATCGCCCGAGCTCTACGCCACGAGTAGATCAGGTAGGCGGCGCAGCCGATATTCACCCACATCATGACAGGACGATAGCTCCCGGCGGACAAGCCCACCCCGATTACGGTGAAGAACGAGCAGACCGTCGCCAGTGCGCCGCGCTCCATGTCGGGGGATCGGATGCTGCGGATGATCGACGATCGAACGGCGAGGACCTTGTAGATCAGCGAGGTAAGGCCGCCGTAGAATGCCAGGAACCCGGCAGTGCCCAGCTCGGCGAGCGTGCGCGCAGGCTGCGAGAAGATCGGTGCGGTCGAACCCTCGCGCGATTCCTGGAAGGCTGTGATCTCCCAGCTGCTGTGCGCCCAGTTCGGCATCCGGTCCACCAGCCCGAACGCCCCCTGCCCGAAGCCGACGCCGAAGAACGGGTGCGAGAGGAACGTATCGAGCGCGGCATAGATCGTCGCCGAACGGGTCACGTTGGACACGCTTTCTCCCGACCGAGCATCCGCGCCGTCCACACCGAAGATGTAGATGTACAAAAGCAGGCAGATGTTGATGGCCACGGCGCCGCAGAAGATCACGCAAACCGCCGCGGCCCCCTCGCGTTTCATCACGTAGCTGATCATCGCGTAGCTGATCAGCGTGATCGCCACGGTGACGTAGGCCGTTCGGGACGTGGACAGGATGGCGATGGCGATCATGAACACGATGGTGGAATTGTATAGCGTCGGTTTCCGCTGGCGGAAGGCCAGGACCCACGGCAAGGCGAAGCCGATGAAGGTGCCGAGGTGTGACGGTTCGGTGCCCAGACCGCGCAGGCGCCCGGGCATGTCGAGATAGCCGTGCTGGGTGTTGAACACGTTGTACTCGAGGAAATCGTAGACCGGCTTGATCGGCCCGATGAACCAAGACGACAGCTCGAACGTCGCAATCGAGCAGTTCAGCAGCGTGGCCCAGAGCATCGGAGTCGCGACGCAGTATTCGAAGACATTATCGCGCGGGCATCGGATCAGGGATCGGAACGATATGGTGGTGACGATATAGCCGAACAGGATGACGATGGTCGAGGACACGAACTTGTCGATGCCGCTGCGGCCGTATTCGCTGTTCGACAGGACGTCCTTGATCGAGAACAGCAGCGAGGCGGCCAGCGCCAGCAGGAACGTGATAAAGAAGATCTTCAATTCCGGCGGAAAGTGGATCACGTCTTTCCAGATGACGAAGACGTAATAGAGCAGCGAGGCGAAGATTAGATAGGTGGTCATGGCGCTCGCCAGCTCACCCAGGGCCGCCAGACCGCCGATGGCCGTTATGGGTGTGAGAAATATCAGAATTCTCAAGAACATTGCTGCTGAGCCTCTTTGTGGGCGTCGCCTTGCGGCTGATTCTGGCGATGCTGAACGGTCCTGCCTTGTTGCACCCCGATTGCCCTTGCCGCGACCTTCAAGCTAGACGGCCGCTTACCGGCCGGTCTTCTGCGAACTCACGTAGGCGTAAAATGCATCTCGCCGCTTAGTGATGGCCTCGGCGTGGTAGTCCCGCGCTACGCGCAGGTTTCGCTCCGATGCCGCGGCCAGCGCGCGTTTGGCGCCGATCCTTCCTTGGATCATGTCCGCGAGGCGCACGGCGTCGCCTGGCTCAAACAAGCAATCCTCCTCGATAAGCTCCGGAGTGCCGCCGACCCGCGTGGCGATAGCCGGCAGAGCACGCGCCATGGCTTCGAGCATGGCCCGGGGTAGCCCCTCTTGTCGGGAGGGCAAGATGAAGAGATCGCCAGTGTCGAGGACGTCGCGGACCGGGCCGCCGTTCTGCAGCTTGCCCGTGAAGGTGATCTGATCGGCCACGCCCTTCTGTGCGGCCAGCGCCTGGAACGTCTCCAGGTTCTCACCAAAACCGATCAACGATGCTGTGACGCGCACGCCTCGCTCTTTCAGCAGCGCGATAGCCTCGATCATGGTATCATGCCCCTTCAGCGTCTTTTGCATGTTGCCGATCATAACAATATGCAGAGTGTCGTCCGGAAAGGAGTCGGGCGTTCGCGGGGCGGGTGCAAAGGCCTCGTCCGTCAAGTCGATCGAGGTAAAGGCGAAGGAGCTCTCCCGGCTGCGCGGAGGGTAGCGCCGCTGCAGCGCCTCGCGCGTGACGTAGGCGCTGGCGATCGCCTTGCGACACTGCCACTTGGTGACGCTCACGAAGAGCACGCGGAACAGGGGGGCCAGCCGGTTCTTATTCAGCGCCTCCTTGCTGTAGCCATCGTGGGGATCAGCCGCCACCTCGACGGCAAAGGGGATGCCCCTCAGCGCGAGCAAAACTGCGTAGATTGACGGAATTGTCGCCGGGATGCGCAGGATGTACGAAGCGTCCTTATCCAGACTACGCCAGATTGTAGCCACGATGCTGGGCAGTCGCTTCAGAAAGCCGATTGGGCCGTGATATCCTGGGATGGCCAGAAAATTGACGCCAGGACCTACCGCGGGCTTTGCAGTTGAATCTTCGCGGTGAAAAAGGCGGCCAACCAGAACCACTTTCTGGAATATCGAGAGGAAGCGAGCGGCATAGGCATCGTAGCTCAGCAGATAAGAGGCCGGCTGGGACTGATGAAGTGTGAAGTCGCTGTCCCTGACCACAAAGAGCTTCATACAATCTTCCCAAATCATTTACCGGATGACGCCTCACAGAGGCCGGCCATAGTGTGTGTTCAAGAAACGCATTCAATACGTTGGTTTTAGGATACGGATTTAGCCGTAGGGTCGTCGCTCTCGTACTGTGAAGGCGGGAACTCATATCTCGGGGTCGGTTTGCTCGCTTAGCGAGGCCGGATTGCAGGGGCTGCCATACCCGGTTATGGTGCGCCGCACAACACGGTTCGCCTGACTACCCGCGGTGATGCCGGGATTTGCTGGGCCTGCGGGGCATCGGGGACAGTGCCAAGCAAGCCTCACGATCACTGGATGGCGGCATCGAACCGAACGGGGTTTAGCGCTCGTCCCTAGTGAATGGCTTCCATCGCGCGAACAGCGCTCGATGTTGAACTAGCTCGATGGCTACGAGCCGACCCGGGGTGCTGGTCTGCTCTGCCGACTGCCGAAACGATCGGGCGGGATTCCCCACTTGCCTCAAGGTGTCCAGCTGTCGGCCGGCAGCGTGACGAGGGCCGCTGCGCGCTCCACGCCCCGCGGAGCGGCCGGCCCTAATCAGACCATGTGCGCCCGGCGAGCAGCGCGCTCATCACTGCCATCTGCGCGGACAGCCACAGAGCGTTGTATGTGCCGGAGCGTAGTGGGTGGCCGTCGATCTTCGGGATGAGTATGGCGGATCTTATGACGAGTTACCAGATCATGCCTGGAAGATCTCGAAATCTGCGGAAACTTAGCAGACACCCTCTCCGCCAGCAGGCTTCGGTCTTCTTTAAATCGAACTTATGGCCAATGGTGCCTGTGCGGATTGCGTAATCGTTCTGATTTATGGGTTGTCTATTAGCGCAGGTTGCCCAGTCCCGTTTGCGCTCTTATTTCTGCCGCCGACAGCTTCAGCGATGCTCGTTATTGGTCGTGCGTTTCGAATTTCGATATTTCACCGGTTATGAAAAACTGATTGCCCCAGGGTGCAGCACAGCCAATATCGACTTCGGCTTGATTACTGTGCCTATGGATGACATGCAGCGTCGAGATCGCGGCTTCGGTGTGCTTGAGCCAATCGGCAGCGGCCATTTGCACGCGCAAGAGTTGGCCGATCAATCGTCGACGTTTGGAAATAGGTAATCCTGACTTCCGGATGCCCTCGATAGCTTCGGCAGAGAAGCGCAAATGTGCCACATACGCGCTAATTAGTGCTTCGACCGCGGTGTTTGCTTCCGCCGCAACAACGACGACAGCCGCTTTGTCCAGATTAATCATAAGCCCTCCTTCTCAAACGCGCTTCGAGACGAATTTTTATGCTGATTTTGATCGCCCGTGAATCTCCTCTCCTAGCGTCGGCCTTTATTCGGCATTGAATATGTGGCTATTTCGAAGTGCCTGTAGACTCAGCTCGGCATCATGGGACCGCGAGCTGCGGTCTTGAAGAAGCGCGATTATTCGGGTGATGCAGGCTACCTTGGGATTTCTGGACGTAAGCCCTGATGATCATCATGTCGCACAGCTTGATGAAGTGAGCCGGGTAGACTTGGGATATCCGCATGAATTCTTGCGGGAAGATTATGTTCG
>CAJYHD010000010.1 GCA_913773715.1 uncultured Sphingobium sp. | reverse complement strand
AGCCAGACACGTAGAGCGGCCCTCCCCCACCCGCGGACACCCGCGCCGACTTGCACGTCCAGGGGTTGTAACGCAGCACGGCGTAGGTCTTGCCATGCTGCTCGACCCGGCCAGTGAAGATGAAAGGTCGATCAGGGCCACGCAGCCGGGCGATTATTGGATTGAAGCTGCCGAGCACCTCGACATCCGGGTTGAGGACCAGTCCGTAATCGGCGCCCAATACGTCGAATGCGTGACGCAACCCGACGTTGTTGCCTGCGGCGTAACCGACATTGGCATCGACGGGCAGGAAGTGGATCCGGTCCGACGCGAGGTCCTGCAGGCCCTGTTCGAGCCGGTCGACATTGTCCGTAGTCGAGAAATTGTCGACCACGACGATCGCCGCTACGCCTGCCTCGCGCCCCAGCCGGCCCGCCAGTGACAGGGTGTCGCCCGGATCGCCATAGTTCAGGATGACAACAGCGAGGCTGCTCATGACACTGATCCATGACGTACACCGGGGCGCGCTCCTTGCGCTTCCCGCGTCGCCTCATACGGGGCAAGTCGCTGTTTCGCGTTGCCTCTGCTCGTCATGGTTCTGCTCTCTGGTGCAAAAATGAATAAACCGCGTCGCTATGTTGCAGTCGGAACGTCGCGTCAAACCGACCGCGCCGGGCGATCTTCGCACATCGTACCGGATTAGGGTCTGGAAACGGGTGCCAGTGACGTGATCGCCGCAGCGTACTGGGCAGCCCGCGCGCGCCAGGTGGATGCAGCAAGAAACGCTTTACGCGCCGGCTTGTCGATGCGCGATGACGTTTGATTGTGAATATACTCGCGCACCCGCTCTATCGCTTCCTCAGTACTGCGGTAGAAATCCACCAAGCCTTCAAAATGACGCAGTTCGTCGTAGAAGACGCTCAACACAGGCACATCATACGCCAAATATTCGTATAACTTGACCGGATCAACTCCTTCGATTAGCGGATTAACCGTGAATGGCATAATAAAGCCATCGGCTTGGCGCGCGTGAACCAGCAATTCGGCATGGTTCATAGGTCCGGTATAGATCACACGTGGATGCGCTACCGTCTGCACGTCAGCTGGTCCGATCACTTCGACCTTCAGGTTCTCGCACGCCTCAAGCAGCCGGAGAATGAGGTTAAAATCGAACCATTCCGAAACTGTACCGAAGTAGAAGAGCGTGAAGTCCTTTCCCCCGTCACCTTCCTGTGCCTGAACGTGAGCCTCGTCGATCACGCGTACGTCGCCATCGATTGTATGGCCGTTGCGGACGACGATAGACGGCGTATCCGTGCGATATTTGTCCTCAAGATGCGCGGACGAGAAGACGTTAAGCGCGGTGCGTTCAAGCAACTCGGCGTGTCGCGTCTCGATCAGGGCTTTGAGCGGGCCGGCCGGATAGAATTCGGCATTATCGTCATGGCAGTCATATATGAGGCACGCGCTTAAGTCCTTAACGTAGCGGCCGAGCAGGGGATGCGTGACGATGACATGGGTGAACCCGGCCCGTCGGATATACATCCTCAGCACCAGCCCCCATGCCATATCGTCCAAGCCGCGTAATAAGCCCTTTGTCCGCCATTGAAATGGCAGGAACGGCAGCGGCCGCACCGGAATTGGCGTCTGGTTGCGGACCAACGTCGTGCGCCGCGGCGATAACTTGTAGACGACGGTAACGTCCATTCCCAAGCCGTGCAGTTCCTCGGCGATGAACTGCGAGCGCTGTTTTATCCACGCCCAATCGGTGTGCAGCAGATACAAAATCTTCGTTGTCATGTCGCCCTAGCGATTACCCTGCACCGCAACGGTGCATAGAAGAGGCCAGTGTGGTCCGCAACAAGGCTGGCACTTGCGGCATCTGGCCGGCTTTTCAAAAGACAAAACGCTGCTAAAGACCGCCTACCCACGGCTCAGCGTACAAGGACCGACAGCCCGCACCTCGCCGGGAATGATACGGGAATGATGGGCCTCCCCCCTATCCAGGCATCCAATTTATGCGCGTTCTTTCAGTGTTCGGCACCCGTCCGGAAGCTATCAAGATGGCTCCTGTCGTCAACGCATTGGCCAGCGCGGACGGCGTGGAAGCTCGCGTCTGCGTCACGGCACAGCACCGCGAGATGCTCGATCAGGTCCTAGGGCTTTTTAAGATCCGGCCCGACTACGATCTCGACCTGATGAAGCCCGGCCAGGACCTGACCGACATCACCGCCAACGTGCTTCACGGCTTGAAGCCCGTCCTCACCGCATTCGCGCCCGACCTCGTCCTGGTGCACGGCGACACCACGACCACGCTCGCCGCGACGCTAGCGGCCTATTACCAGCGCATCCCCGTAGGTCATGTAGAGGCGGGCCTGCGCACAGGAAACATTTTATCGCCCTGGCCCGAGGAAGTGAACCGCAAGGTCGCAGGCGCGATCACCAAGCTGCATTTCGCCCCGACCGAACGCTCGCGCGCCAATCTATTGGCCGAGAATGTGCCCGGAGCCGACGTCCACGTTACAGGCAACACGGTAATCGACGCGTTGCAGCAGGCCGTGGCGATCATCGACGCGGATCCGGAGCTGGAAGCCGGACTTGCCGGTCGCTTCAACCTCGATCCCCATAAGCGCATGATCCTGGTAACGGGACATCGCCGCGAAAGCTTTGGGGGCGGTTTCCAGCGCATCTGTACCGCCCTTGCCAACTTGGCGCGACGCGACGACGTGGAGATCGTCTATCCGGTCCACCTCAATCCCAACGTCAAGGGGCCGGTGTCCGACACGCTGGGCAGCCTCGGCAACGTCCACTTGCTACCGCCACAGGACTATTTGCCGTTTGTCTATCTGATGAGCCGCTCCCACCTGATTCTGACCGATTCCGGCGGGGTCCAAGAGGAAGCGCCGTCACTGGGCAAGCCGGTGCTGGTAATGCGTGAGACGACGGAACGCCCGGAAGCGGTCGAAGCCGGTACTGTGAAGCTCGTCGGGACGGACGTGGACCTGATTGTCGACACCGCCAACACCCTCCTTGACGACAGCGGCGCCTATGACGCGATGAGCTTCGCCCACAACCCCTATGGTGACGGGCAGGCCGCGCAGCGGATTGTTCAGGTTGTGCGGGCGATGGCCGAATACGCAAGCCAGGATCGCTGATGAGCCTGGGTCCTGCGGCCATTCGGGCAAGGCTGGATGCCTCACCCATTGCCCGACGCATCCTGTCAGGATCGAGCTGGAGCATCCTGTCATCTCTCGTTGCCCAGATGGTAGGGCTGCTGACAATGATCGCAGCCGCACGCCTGCTGGGGTCGGCGATCTTCGGCCGCTTCGTGATCCTTCAGAGTACGCTAGCAACCATTGGGCTGCTGTCGGGCTTCGGCGTGGGGGCGACGGCAATTCGCTACCTGCCCACCCATCGCAGCGATCCAACGGTACGGATCGGTCATATCCTTGCCCTATGCCAGCGCACCGTGCTGGTCTTCGGCGTGTTCTGGTCGGCCGGTTTCCGGGTGTTCAGCGGTAGGATCGCCACCGACCTGCTGCACAGCGCCGATCTCGCCAAGCCGCTCGCGGTCGCGCTGTCCTCGATCCTCTTCCTAGCGCTTGACGGCTTCTACAAAAGCGCACTGATTGGTCTGGAAAAAATCAAGGCCTATGCGGTCGCTGCCATCGTCGGCCAAGCGATGAACCTCATCGTGGTCGCCGGAGGGGCCGCTTTGTTCGGCCTGATCGGTGCCGCGACGGGACTTGCGGTCTCCGCGCTCGCCCAAGCAGCCCTCAGCCGAATCCTCCTCGGCCGTGCGATGGCAAGCGTCGGCATCGGCTTCATCGGTCCTGGGTCGCTCGGTGAATGGCGGGTACTGCGCGACTTCGCGCTGCCCTCCCTACTCGGCACCGCAATGGTGGGTCCGGCACACTGGATATGCCAAGTGATCCTGGCCGGCACACCCGGCAGCTTTCATCAGATCGCGATCCTGGGCATCGCCATGCAATGGTTCAACGCGATCTTGTTGCTGCCCACTGCGGCCGGCCGCGTGCTGACCCCGATTCTCATCGAGAGCATGGCGGAAGGAAAGCAAGAACGCTCGTGGAAGGTGCTACAGGTTAGCGTCGGATCGATGGCCGCCATTGCGATACCTTGCGCAATGGCAGTGGTGCTGGCCGCCCCGCTCGTCATGGAGACCTACGGCCGCGATTTCGTCGGCGCCGCCAACGCCCTGCGGCTAGCGATCGTGGCGGGGACGATCTCCGCCGTACTCTCGCCGGTCGGCAACGTCCTTATCGCTCGTAACAAGGCTTGGCTCGGCCTGACGATGAACTTCGGTTGGGCCTGCATCTACGTCAGCGCGGCCTATGCGTTGAAGGGCCATGGCGCGCTGGGGATCACCGCCGCGCTGACCGGCGCCTATATCATCCATTCGCTGTGGGTAATGGGATGGAGCTATCGCAACCTCGCCTGACATCCGGCGCATTGACGGACACGGCCTTTTCCTATGCATGCCTTCCTATGCTCTTTCGCCACGACCTGCATCCCCGACATGGCGCCCGTCCGTCCTCATGCGGCGGTACGACTCCAGTCCTTCACGTTCATCCGAACATGACGAGGCACGCATCATGATGGCTGTATACGTCCTCAGCACATTGATGCTGTTAATCACTTTGATCCGGTTTCCCTTCTCCTACATCTCGCTGATTATTGTCTCGCTACTACTCTACCACGTCAATATTTACATCAGTCCTCATGACTTCAGTGATCTGTCGATGCGGGCGATCTTTCTGTCAACCGCCGTATTTTGCCTGCCGTTTTTAATCGGCCACCGGGCCCCGCCCCAGCTCGGCCGCATCAAGCTCGCATCGCCCGCGGCCGCGCGGACCGGTTTCATTGCGGTGCTGGTGCTAGTCGTTGGCTTTTCCGCCCTGCACTATTCTAAGGTCGGCCTGCCCCTGTTCAACGACAATCTGGACGAAGCGCGTTTCCAAGCGATTGAATCCGGCATGTTCGGCATTCCGAGCCGTATCGCCATCTATGGACCAAGCATTTCCGCCTTTCTGTTGCTGATCTTGCTCAACGGGCGTGGCATTGACCTGCGCACGTTCTTGATCGGCAGCCTGACCATCGTTATCCTGTTGTTCATCCAAGGCAGCAAATCCTCGGTTGCTCAATATATAATCATCGCTGCCATCTGCTACAATTATCTCGAGAAAGACATCAAGGGGAAGGTCAACTGGGCGGGTGTGATTTTCATCATGCTGGCAGCGTTGGGTTTTTCATTCGTCTTAGAACGTCTAAATTCGGTCCAAGACAAGGATTTCCTGACGTATCTGTCTTCGCGCCTGACCGATCAGTCGATGATCCCCGTCACCGCACTGATCGACGAACCCGTGCACCTCGATCTCGTTTCACCGTTTATGATGATCAACGACCTACTGTACCCCTTCGCGAAGATTATCGGTATGTCAACCGAGGCGAGCAATACGCAGCTTTCCCGCTATATTTATGGCGTTAAGCCCGGGGATTTCAGTGTACCGGTGACCCCAGGCTTCATCGCCTACACGTTCCGCGACTTCGGAGAGCCGGTATTCT
>CAJYHD010000009.1 GCA_913773715.1 uncultured Sphingobium sp. | reverse complement strand
CCTGGACCTGATCCAAGAGGGCAACATCGGCCTGATGAAGGCCGTGGACAAGTTCGAATACCGCCGGGGCTACAAGTTCTCGACCTACGCGACGTGGTGGATCCGGCAGGCGATCACCCGCTCGATCGCGGATCAGGCGCGGACCATCCGCATCCCGGTCCATATGATCGAGACGATCAACAAGCTTGTCCGCACCAGCCGCCAGTTCCTGCATGAGCAGGGCCGCGAACCGACCCCGGAAGAGATGGCCGAGCGCCTCTCCATGCCGCTGGAGAAGGTGCGCAAGGTGATGAAGATCGCCAAGGAGCCGATCTCCCTCGAAACGCCGATCGGTGACGAGGAAGACAGCCACTTGGGCGACTTCATCGAGGACAAGAACGCGATCATCCCGGTCGATGCGGCGATCCAGGCAAACCTCAAGGAAACGGTCACCCGCGTCCTTGCTTCGCTTACGCCGCGTGAGGAACGCGTGCTGCGCATGCGCTTCGGCATCGGCATGAACACCGATCATACGCTCGAAGAGGTGGGTCAGCAGTTCAGTGTGACGCGCGAGCGTATCCGCCAGATCGAAGCGAAGGCGCTCCGGAAGCTGAAGCACCCGAGCCGCAGCCGCAAGATGCGCAGCTTCCTCGACCAGTAACTGCTGGACCGAGGCAACATAAACAAGGGCGACCTTCGCGGGTCGCCCTTTTTTCTTGGCCGTAAACGCCTCCTTTACCGCGTCGGCCTAAAGTCGCTGCGAAACGCCCGCTGACGAGCCGGGTCTACAGGGAAATGGCGGATATGAGCGAAGCGGCACCACGCTATCAGTTCGGAGACATAGCGCGAATCCTGGAAGCGCTGGTGGCGGCTGACGGTACGGCCGCGCACAGCTATGCCAATCGTGCTGCCGTCGGACTTTCGCGCGATGCGCTTCTTTCGATGGCGGATCTGGCCGATGCCGCCCATTATCTCTGCCTGCTTCACGGTCGCCATCCGGGCGTGATCGACCACGCCGCCAATCGGTCGGCGGACAATGATGCACGCGAATGGCTGATCGCGGCTGGCGACGCCTTTGCGGCGGAACGGGCTTATCTGACGCAGATCGCCGTCGCAGTCGGCCCGGCGCCTAGTACGGCGGGGCAGGCCGATTGCGAGACGACCGTCAGCCAGCAACGCCATGCGCTCGACATGCTGGCCCAGTCCGACCGGCGCGGCTGCGCGATGGGCGCGGCGTTCGCGCTGGTACTCGACTGGCGCGCCGTACGGCATGTGCTGGACATGGCGGCAATCCGTGCAGGGCTGGAGCCGCATCGCTGCGCCCTGCCCGATCGCGCTTCGACGCTGGACGTGGCTCGCGCTATCGGCGGCGGCGAGGCGGTCGATCGCGCGATTCAGTTCGGTGCGCGCCAATTGCTCAACCAGCATCGCGGCTTGTGGGATTTGCTCGCGGCACGGGCCGAGGTTCGCGCCCGCTGATATTGCGCTCGGCCACCGCTTTGCCTAGTCCGGTCGCAAATTGGCGACAGGACGGAAAATATGCGCTTCGAAGGCACCAGTGATTATGTCGCGACCGACGACCTGAAGGTCGCGGTCAACGCCGCCGTGCTGCTCCGCCGCCCGCTGCTGGTGAAGGGTGAGCCGGGAACTGGGAAGACGGTGCTGGCGCAGGAAATCGCGCGGGCGATCGATGCGCCGCTGATCGAATGGAACGTCAAGTCCACGACCAAGGCGCATCAGGGCTTGTACGAATATGACGCCGTGGCGCGACTGCGCGACGGCCAGTTGGGCGACCCGCGCGTTCACGACATCGGCAACTATATCCGCAAGGGCAAGCTGTGGGAGGCGTTCACCTCCCCACGGCTGCCGGTGCTGCTGATCGACGAGATCGACAAGGCGGATATCGAATTTCCCAACGATCTGTTGCAGGAACTCGATCGAATGGCGTTTCACGTCTATGAGACGGGCGAAACGGTCGCGGCGGTGGAGCGACCGGTGGTCGTCATCACCTCGAACAATGAGAAGGAACTGCCCGATGCGTTCCTGCGTCGCTGCTTCTTCCACTACATCAAATTTCCCGAGCGCGAGACGATGGAGAAGATCGTCGAGGTGCATTTCCCCGGCATCCGCAAGATACTCGTCAGCCGGGCGATGGATATCTTCTATGACGTGCGCGAAGCGCCGGGCATCAAGAAGAAGCCCAGCACCAGCGAGTTGCTCGACTGGCTGAAGCTGCTCCTGAACGAGGATATGCCGCTCGACATCCTTCAGGCGAGCGACCCGACCAAGGCGATCCCGCCGCTGCATGGCGCGCTACTCAAGAACGAGCAGGACGTCATGCTGTTCGAGCGGCTCGCCTTTATGGCGCGGCGTCAGGGCCGTTAACGCAAATAGGCTCTTGCCCGAGGCAGTATAGTCTGTAGCTTCCTCCCAAACCTGTGAAGGCCGCGTCAAGACGGCCCAGAACCGGAGAGGGATGCGATGCGGAAGTGCGCTCCGATAATGATCGTGATGGCGGCCCTGGGTCTGGCCGCCCCTGCCCTTGCGTCATCGGGGGGCGCTGACGTCGAAGCCTGGACTTCGGCGCAGGACAGCATCCGCGCGACGGCGGCGGGGATCGGCCTGCCGCAGACTGTGGCGGGTCTGTCCTTGGCTAAGAGCGGCGAAGTGTCGAACGGCGGCAAGGCGATCGACAATTATGCACAATATCTGTCCGAAGACGGCGTGATCCAGGGGACGCTCTACGTCTATATGCCGACCTACGCCGATGCATCGCTGGCGGCTTATATGACCGACAAGGCTGTGATGGAGCGGTTCGGGAACAAGACGCGGCGGACGGCCTATGCCAGCGTGGCGGCGGCGGGTCAGCCGGGCAAGGCGATCCGGGCCGTCTATAATGATGCGGCGGATGGCGCCCTCACGACGGCGGCAGCGTTCGTTCATGCCGGGCGCTGGATCGTCAAGATGCGGGTGACCGGGCCGACCGAAAGGCGGGCGGAAGTGCTGGCCGGGATCGACGCGATGCTGGCGAAGCTGACCGTGGATGATCCAGCGGTTCTGCATACGGCTGCACCTGCCAAGTTCGCCGCCTGCCCTACCGCTGCTTCTGCGGATGCGACACTTTTGAAGGGACAAGGTGACGGGGCGGTGTCCGACATTCGGATGCCGCGCGATGGCAAGG
>CAJYHD010000008.1 GCA_913773715.1 uncultured Sphingobium sp. | reverse complement strand
CCCCGCCGTGTCGGTCAGCCTGTCGGTGACGTGGCGATCGGAGCGGAGCGTGGCGGAGGGCGAGTTGCACGGCCTCAATCGCCGCCTGCGTAAGCGCGGCCTGCCGGTGGGGCAGGTCGCGCTTACGCAGGCGGCGATTGAGGCCGTGCAACTCGCCCTCCGCCACGCTCCGCTCCGATCGCCACGTCACCGACAGGCTGACCGACACGGCGGGGCCATTCTCGACGAAATGCGGTGCCTTCACCGGCACGTGGATCGCCTCGCCGGGTGTCAACGACACCGCCATGCCACGCGCCTTGAACCCGTCCTGCCACACCAGATTGCGATGGCCACCCTCGTGGAATTCCTCGCTTTTCTGCGCGGGCACCAGTTCCTGATCGCGCGCAGGAAAGACGGTCATCGTCTTGGTCCCCATGATCTGGAGCAGGATGTTATGCTCCGGGTCCATGTGGAACGGCGTCACGCTGCCGGGGGACGACAGGAAGATGAAGGCCTCCCGATGCAGCATCGGCCCCGTCTGCGCCGCCACGACCGGCTCCAACTCGGCGAGCGCGCTGTCGAGCAGCGCGGCATAGGCCGGATCGCGCTCGACATTCTTCAGCACCGCCCAGCTGCCGTTCGTTTCGATCGTGCGGATCGTCTCGCCCAGTGTCAGCCCGTTGGACGGCGTGTCGACTGGGTCGACACCCAGCGGCAGCTTGCCCAGATTATATTCGACGCTCGCGGACGGCATCCGTTCCGCCAGCAGTGCCAGCGCATCCAGCGTCAGCAGTCCATGCCCAACCAGATGATGCGTCAGCCGTACTGGCCGATCGGGATAGGCGGCGGTGAAGATGTCGCGTGCGCTCTGGGGAAATGTCGCGGCTTCTCCCGCCGCGATGAGGCTGTGGGCGGTCATCGCTGTCCTCTGATGATGGAAGCCAAAGTCTCTGCGCTATCCGCCAGCGCGAAGGCGGCGGCGCGCTGCATTCGCGCCAAGCCGGATCCGCGCAGCGCGATCCGATATTGCACGATCGTCCGCCGTTCCGCCCACAGGCTGTCGATCATCGGATGATCGGGCGCGGCACAACTGTCCATCCACGCGATGGCGGGATCGTCCTGCACCGCATGAAGATTGGCGATCTCGATCAGCACGCCGGGCGAAAAGCGCCCAAGCTCTTCATCGAACGCGATCTTGAAGGAGAAGGCGCCCGCGCCATGACGGAAATTCGCGAGCATAGCGATTGCCCGCCCGTCGAGGTCGAGCCGCAACATATGCAGCCGTCCCGCATCGAACGCCGCCGCGCAGGCTGCGCGGAAGAACGCCATATGGTCGGGGCGGGAGGAGAGGGCGGTGCCTTGGCGTCCCTTCCATCCCGATGCTTCGAGCGCGAGGAAATCGCCGCACCAGCGGGCAAGGTCGGCTCGATCTGCCAGCAACCGGGTTTCGACCGTGCCCATCTCGGCGAGCCGCTTCTGCAAACGCCGCAATTCCTTGCGCTTCTTCGCCCGGACGTGGGTTTCCCAATAGACCTCGGCCGTCAATTCGGACCGCAGCATCGCCCGGTCATAGCGGTGAATCTCCCGCCGCCCGCGCCGCTGATCGACGCACAGCGCCTCGATCGCCGCCGCATTGGCGCCCGCCGCGTCCAATCCCTCCAGATGCAAAAAGCCGCGCGCCCAAGGTGCGTCGTCCAGTTGCGTCAGAAAGCCGCGCCACGCCGCCGCCTCATGTCCCGATCGAACGATCGGCGCGCCGAAGAAGCAATGCTCGTGCATCCAGTTGCCGACGCAGGACAGCGGCAACCGCCCATGGCGTGGCCTTATCACCACCGGCAGCAGGCCGATGACCAGGTCGCCGTCCCAAGTCTCGATCAACCGCACCCCGGCATCGCCGCCGAGATGGTCGATCGCTGCGCCGAGCATGTCCGGCGCGTAGAAGGCGTTCGCCTCCGCCGCCTCGCTCGCAAGTTCCATCCACCGCGCGCGTTGTTCCGCACCCGTCAAGGGCAGGATCGGATGGGATGCCATGTCCATGGCCGCATCCTTAACCGGCAAAGATTAGGGAAAGCCTAAATAGCCACCGCTAACCCATCAGGACTTCGCGCTTGCGAAAGACTTTCACTCTATCATCGGCTATGGGCAGGGCATAAGCGAGTACGCCGCCGCGCAGACGGGCGGCCAGGAAGGATGATGCATGACGATATTGGTCACGGGAGCGGCAGGCTTCATCGGCATGCATGTGGCAGACCGGCTGATGGCGCAGGGGCGGGCTGTCGTCGGTATCGACAATATGAACGACTATTATCCGGTCTCGCTGAAACGCGACCGTGTCACCACGCTTCAGGCCGCGCATGGCAAACTCTTCACCTTCCATGAACTCGACTTCGCCGACATGGATTCGCTTCGCGCCGCGCTCGCCGATCAGACGATCGAGGCGATCGTGCATCTGGGTGCGCAGGCGGGCGTACGTTATTCGCTGATCAACCCGCATGCCTATGTCCGCTCCAACCTCGCGGGCCACGTCAACATGCTGGAACTCGCGCGGGAGCGGCATGTCCGTCACCTCGTCTATGCGTCATCCTCGTCGGTTTATGGCGGCAACGACAGCCTGCCTTTCCGGGTCGAGGATCGCGCTGACCACCCCGTTTCGCTCTACGCTGCGACCAAGCGCGCGGACGAACTGATGAGCGAGACCTATGCGCATCTTTTCCGCATTCCCATGACCGGACTGCGTTTCTTCACCGTCTATGGTCCCTGGGGTCGCCCGGACATGGCGATGTGGATTTTTACATCGAAGATTCTGGCGGGGCAGGCGATCCCGGTCTTCAACCATGGGCGGATGCAGCGCGACTTCACCTATATCGATGACATCGTTGTCGGCGTCATCGGTTGTCTCGATCATCCTCCGCTCGATGACGGCGCGGCCAAGGCGGGCGGTAGCCGCGCACCGCACCGCGTCTATAATATCGGCAACAACCAGCCCGAGGAGTTGATGCATCTCATCACTGTGTTGGAGGACGCGCTCGGGCAAAAGGCGCAGATCGACTTCCAGCCGATGCAGCCCGGCGATGTTCACGCGACCTATGCCGACATCAGCGCGATTGCGCAGGATATCGGCTTCGCGCCAACCACGGGGATCGAGGCGGGCGTGCCGCGTTTCGTCCATTGGTATCGCGATTATCACCGCGTGTG
>CAJYHD010000007.1 GCA_913773715.1 uncultured Sphingobium sp. | reverse complement strand
CATGGAGGAAGATGTAGAGGTCGCCCGCAGGCGCACCACGCGCCCCCGCCTCACCCTCGCCGGACAGGCGGATGCGTGTGCCGTCATCGACACCGGCGGGAATGGAAACGGAGAGCGTCTTGGCCTTGTCCACGCGGCCCTCGTCCCGGCACGAACGGCAGGGACTTTCGATCACCTTGCCCGCGCCATGGCAGGACGGACAGGTTCGTTCGACCACGAAAAAGCCCTGCTGCGCGCGTACCTGGCCGTGGCCGCCGCAGGTGCCGCAGCTTTTTACGCCGGTACCCGGCTGCGCACCCGATCCCTCGCAAGCATCGCATGCGGCGGACACTTCGATCTCGATCTCGGTCTTCTTGCCATGGAACGCCTCGTCCAGCGAGATTTCCATGTCGTAGCGGAGGTCAGCCCCTCTTCGCTGCTGCTGACGACCGCCTGCCCCGCCGAAACCGGACTGGCCGAAGATCGTCTCGAAAATATCGCCCAAGTCGGAAAAACCGCCGGCTTGCCCACGGAACCCGCCGCCGCCTCCGCCGTTCTGAGCATTGGTATAAGCGGCATGACCATAGCGATCATAGGCCGCGCGCTTCTGGGGGTCCTTCAGGCACTCATAGGCTTCGGACACGGCCTTGAACTTGGCCTCGCTGTCCGCGCATCCGCCCGTGCGATCCGGGTGGTATTTCATCGCGAGCTTGCGATAGGCGCTCTTGATGACCGTACCGTCTGCGGTGCGCTCGACTTCGAGCAGCTCGTAATAATCCATGTCGCTCGTCATATCGTCCTCGGCGGCTGTCCGCCGTCACCCGTTTGAGGGCGACGGCGGCAGCGCATCGGCTTACGCCTTGTTATCGTCCACTTCCGAGAATTCGGCATCGACGACACCGTCGTCGGCCTTGGGCTGTTCAGCGCCCGGAGCGGCAGCCGAAGCCTGCTCCTTCTCGTAAATGGCTTGGCCGAGCTTCATGGCGACCGTGGCAAGTTCCTGCGCCTTGGCCTTCATCGCTTCCGCATCGCCGCCTTCGATCGCGGTCTTGGTTTCGGCGATCGCGGTTTCGATCTCACCCTTCAGGCTCGCATCGACCTTCTCGCCATGTTCGGCAAGCTGGGCTTCGGTCGTGTGAACGAGGCTTTCCGCGTTGTTCTTGGCTTCCGCTGCTTCACGACGCTTCTTGTCTTCATCGGCGAAACGCTCGGCGTCCTTGACCATCTGTTCGATGTCGGTGTCGCTGAGACCACCCGAAGCCTGGATGCGAATCTGCTGTTCCTTGCCGGTGCCCTTGTCCTTGGCGGACACGTTGACGAGGCCGTTGGCGTCGATGTCGAACGTCACCTCGATCTGCGGCACGCCGCGCGGCGCGGGCGGGATGCCGACGAGGTCGAACTGGCCGAGCAGCTTGTTGTCCGCCGCCATTTCACGCTCGCCCTGGAACACGCGGATCGTCACCGCCTGCTGATTGTCGTCAGCGGTCGAATAGACTTGGCTCTTCTTGGCAGGGATCGTGGTGTTACGGTCGATCATGCGAGTGAACACGCCACCCAGCGTCTCGATGCCGAGCGACAGCGGCGTCACGTCGAGCAACAGCACGTCCTTGACGTCACCCTGAAGCACGCCCGCCTGGATAGCTGCGCCCATGGCGACGACTTCGTCCGGGTTGACGCCGGTGTGCGGTTCCTTGCCGAAGAATTCCTTCACGGCTTCACGCACCTTGGGCATGCGAGTCATGCCGCCGACGAGGACGACTTCGCTGATATCGCTCGCCGAAACGCCCGCATCCGCCAGCGCCTTCTTGCAAGGCTCCATGGTGCGCTTGATGAGGTCGGCGACCAGACGCTCCAGATCGGCGCGCGTGATCGTCTTGACCAGATGCTTGGGACCATTCTGGTCAGCGGTGATGAAGGGCAGGTTGACTTCGGTCGTCTGCGCCGAAGACAACTCGATCTTCGCCTTTTCTGCGGCTTCCTTCAGACGCTGGAGCGCCAGCTTGTCCTTGGTAAGATCGATGCTTTCGGCCTTCTTGAAGTCGGCCGCGAGATATTCGACCAGCTTGGCGTCGAAATCTTCACCGCCAAGGAAAGTGTCGCCGTTGGTCGACTTCACTTCGAACACGCCGTCGCCGATCTCGAGGATCGAGATGTCGAACGTGCCGCCGCCAAGGTCATAGACTGCGATCGTCTTGCCGTCCTGCTTGTCGAGGCCATAAGCCAGCGCCGCAGCAGTCGGTTCGTTGATGATGCGCAGCACTTCCAGACCGGCGATCTGGCCGGCATCCTTGGTCGCCTGACGCTGGGCGTCGTTGAAATAGGCGGGGACGGTGATGACCGCCTGCGTCACGGTTTCGCCGAGATAGGATTCGGCGGTTTCCTTCATCTTCTGAAGCGTGAAGGCCGAAATCTGCGACGGCGAATAATCCTGACCGCCCGCTGCGACCCAAGCGTCACCGTTCGGGCCCTTTGCGATCGAATAGGGGACGAGTTCCATGTCCTTCTTGGTCATGGGATCTTCGAAGCGGCGGCCGATCAGGCGCTTCACCGCAAAGATCGTATTGTCCGGGTTGGTGACGGCCTGACGCTTGGCAGGCTGGCCGATCAGGCGCTCGCCATCCTTGGCGAAGGCGACGATCGAAGGCGTGGTACGTGCGCCTTCCGCATTTTCGATGACCTTCGGCTTGCCGCCGTCCATTACGGCAACGCAGCTGTTGGTGGTGCCAAGGTCAATACCGATTACTTTTCCCATTTTTTCCTCTTGAAAACCCCAATGACGTTCAGCGGTTCACGGCCCCATACCTCACGTAAGCGCCAAGGCAAGGCCGCTTTGCAACGGGGATATAGGCGCGCTTTTTGTTGGCACAAGGCAAAGGGGTCATTAGGGTAACGATCGACCGGAAACGAGACAGTGTTGGAGATCAGGATGCGCGCGGCCTTTGCCCTCTTCGCCCTTGCGGCGCCTTTGACCCTGTCGGCCTGCGGCGATCCTGCGCCTAGCTACATCGATCAGGCGTGGGTGCGGCTGTCGCCGAACAAAGATACGCCGTCCGCCGGTTATTTCGTGGCGCATGGCGGTGACGCGGGTACGCAAATTCGTGGTGTACTGACCGATTATGCGCTCAAGGTCGAGATGCACGAAAGCGTGGATGACAAGGGCGTCGCGCGGATGCGCCCCGTTTCCAGCGTCGATGTGCCAGCCAAGGGAGAGGTCGCCTTCAAGCCGGGCGGCAAGCACCTCATGATCTTCGGCATCAACGACACCGCGATCAGCCGGGGCAAGATGCAATTCACCTTCCTGATGTCGAACGGCGATCGGCTGCTGGTCGATGCGGTGATTCAGAAGCCGGGTGGCGCAGGCGCGCCCGCGCCCAAGGCGGCGGCTGGCGATATGGGTGACATGAGCGGCCATGACATGGCCAATATGAGCCATTGAGCGGCGAATATCATTGAGGGGCCGGGCGCTCACGGTGGAAGAGGTCGCGCTGTCCCGATCCATGTTCGGGGCGGCGATCGACTATGATGCGGTACGCGTTCACAACCGCAAATGGTGGTGGTTCCAGCCGCGTCGGGTGACGATGGCCCCCGACGGCAACCTCTGGTTCCATCCCGAAAGTGGGCTGTTTTGCGATGACTTCTGCCAGTCGTCGATGGGGGTGCAGTGCCTCTTCATCCATGAGATGACCCACGTGTGGCAGGCGCAGACGCGGGGGCGCTGGTGGCTGCCGCTGATGCGCCACCCCTTCTGTCGCTACGAATATGAACTGGAAGCGGGCAAGCCGTTCGACGAATATGGCATAGAGCAGCAGGCTGAGATCGTGCGCCACGCTTTCCTGTTACGGCAGGGGGTTGCGGTCGCGGGCAAGCCGGGTGTGGATATCTATAATGCGCTGCTGCCTTTTTCGCGCGTTGCTGCCTGAGACGATTTTAACCGTCCGTTAGCCATGATCGGCGAGAAGGCGGCATGGCAAACTCCGTTCCCCGCCCCACCCTCGCCGCCGCGCTGATCGTGCGGGATGAGGCCCGCTGCATTGCCCGGTGCCTCGACAGTATTGCGCCGTGGGTCGATCGGATCGTCGTTGTGGATACCGGGTCGATCGATGACACGGCTGCGATCGCGCGGGGCTGTGGTGCGGATGTGCATCATCTGGAGTGGCCGGACGATTTCTCGATAGCCCGCAACCACGCGCTGGCGCTGGCGGATGCAGACTGGACGCTGGTGATCGACGCAGATGAGTGGATCGAGAGCGGGGGTGCGACGCTGCGAGAATGGATCATGGGCGGCGACCGGATCGGTGCGGCCTGCCAGCTCAATCATTTTGCGGTCACGGAGCAGGACGAATCGATCAGCCGCAACTGGATACCGCGCCTGTTGCCGCGCGGCGTTCGATATGAAGGCCGCGTGCATGAGCAACCGGTTTCCGACCTCGCCGTAGAACGGACACCTTTGCACCTTGGGCATGATGGCTATCTCGACGCGCAAAAGGTGCGCAAGATCGAGCGTAACGGCCCGCTGCTGCTTCGCGAACTCGCCGATAATCCCGACGATCCCTATATTCTTTTCCAACTCGGCAAGGATGCGGAGAGTGGAAACGACCGTGTCGCAGCGAACGATTGGTACACACGGGCAATCGCGCTGACGCCGCCTGACGCCAACTGGATGCACGCGTTGCTGGTGCGGCATCTTCATTGCCTGGGGCAGACAGGTCGGAGCGCGCAGGCGATTGATCTAGCGTCCGAGCATATGGCGGACTGGAGCCATTCGCCCGATTTCTTCTTCGTCGTCGGCGAATTGGCGCTGACGCAAGCCTCCGTGCAACCGGACCATGCGCTCGATCAATGGCTCCCGCTCGCCACTTCTGCTTGGGAACGCTGTCTGGAGATCGGCGAGCAGCCCGCCCTCGAAGGCAGCGTAGCGGGACGCGGCAGTCACCTCGCCCGCCATAATCTCGACGTCATCCGTAGCCAGCTCGACCTGATCGCCGCGTAACGAAAAAGGGCGGACCAACCGGCCCGCCCCTCTTTCCCGTCACGCATGCGGGCGGATCAATATACGCGTGCCTTGGGCTTGATATATTCAGCCTCGTCGGTGAGCGTATAATCGTGGACCGGACGGTAATCGAGCTTCACGCCCCCACCCGATCCACCCCAGCCGTCAAACCAGCTGATGGTGTGCTTCATCCAGTTTTCGTCGTCGCGGTTCGGGAAATCCTCATGCGCGTGCGCGCCACGGCTTTCCTTGCGGTTTTCCGCGCTGACCATCGTGCAGACGGCCTGGCTCATCAGATTGTCGAGTTCCAGCGTCTCGATAAGATCGGTGTTCCATATCAGCGAGCGGTCGGAGACGGCGACGTCTTCCATCCGCTTGTTGACCTGCGCGATCTTCGAAACGCCCTCGCTCAGCAATTCGCTGTCGCGGAACACGGCGGCATGCTTCTGCATGGTGTGCTGCATTTCGAGGCGAATCTGCGCCGTGGGTGTGCCGCCCTTGGCATTGCGATATTTGTCGAGGCGGGTCAGCGCCAGATCGGCCGCATCCTTGGGCAGCGGCTTGTGGCTGCCGTTAGGCTTCAGCGTTTCCTTGAGGTGCAGGCCCGTAGCGCGACCGAACACGACAAGGTCGATCAGCGAGTTGGAGCCGAGGCGGTTCGCGCCATGCACCGACACGCAAGCCGCTTCACCGACCGCGTAGAGGCCCGGCACCACGACTTCCGGATCGTCGCCGACCTTCGTCACCACCTGCCCATGATAGTTACAGGGGATACCGCCCATATTGTAATGGACGGTCGGCGTCACCGGCAACGGCTGGCGCGTCAGGTCGACGCCCGCGAAAATCTTGCCGCTTTCAGTGATGCCCGGCAGGCGCTCGGCCAGCACCTTGGGATCAATGTGGTCGAGGTGCAGGAAGATGTGATCCTTGTTGGGACCCACGCCGCGACCTTCGCGCATTTCCATCGCCATCGAACGCGATACGACGTCGCGCGATGCCAGATCCTTGGCCGAGGGGGCATAACGCTCCATGAAGCGCTCGCCCTCGGAGTTGGTGAGATAACCGCCCTCGCCGCGCGCGCCTTCGGTGATCAGCACGCCTGCACCGTAGATGCCGGTCGGGTGGAACTGCACGAATTCCAGATCTTGGAGCGGAAGCCCGGCGCGCAGCACCATGCCGCCGCCATCGCCGGTGCAGCTGTGCGCCGATGTGGCGGAGAAATAGGCACGGCCATAACCGCCCGTCGCCAGCACGACCGCATGGGCGCGGAAGCGGTGGATCGACCCGTCTTCCATGCAGATGGCGATGACGCCGCGGCACTCGCCATTTTCCATGATGAGGTCGATGGCGAAATATTCGATGTAGAAGTCCGCGTCATATTTCAGCGATTGCTGATAGAGCGCGTGCAGCATGGCATGGCCGGTACGGTCAGCCGCGGCGCAGGTGCGCTGCACTGGCGGGCCTGCGCCCATATTCTGCATATGGCCGCCGAACGGACGCTGGTAGATCGTCCCATTCTCGTTGCGGCTGAAGGGAACGCCGGCATGTTCCAGCTCGATGACGGCGGCCGGTGCTTCGCGCACCATATATTCGATCGCGTCCTGATCGCCCAGCCAGTCGGACCCCTTGACGGTGTCGAACATGTGCCAGGTCCAGTGATCGGGCGAATTGTTGCCGAGCGATGCGGCGATGCCGCCCTGCGCCGCGACGGTGTGGCTTCGGGTCGGGAACAGCTTGGTGATGCAGGCGGTCTTGAGGCCCGCTTCGGCGCTGCCCATGGTCGCGCGCAGGCCCGAACCGCCCGCGCCCACCACGACCGTGTCGTAAGTGTGGTCGATGATCTTGTAGGCGTCGCTCATGGCTTGACGATTCCTGTGAAGGCGATCTTGGCGATCGCGAAGATGCCTGCGGACGCGCCGCCGATGGCATAGAAGTTCAGCAGCAGGACGGAGAGGAACGCCAGACCCTTGTCATGGACATAGTCCTCCAGCATCACCTGCATACCAAGGCGCAGGTGCCAGAAGATGCTGACCAGCATCAGCATCAGCGGCACCGCGACCATCGGGTTGGCGATCCAGCTGACGACGCTCTGATAATCGAGGCCGGGCAAGCTCAAGAGGCTGAACAGCAACCACAGCACCAGCAACAGATTTCCCGCCGCCGTATAGCGCTGCGTCAGCCAATGATGCGCGCCGTGGCGGGCGGAGCCGAGACCGCGAACGCGGCCGATACCAGTTCCCGTACCCATCAGAGCGCCTTTCCGAAGATGACGAGCCAGAAGCCGATCGTCAGGATCGCCGAAAAGACGAAGGTCGCGATCGCCCAGCTCTTGTTGGTCTTGAGTTCATACCCCGCGCCCATGTCGAGCACGAAGTGACGCAGGCCCGAGCAAAGATGCTGGAAGAAGAACCAGCTGATGCCGATCATCACCAGATAGCCGATGGGCGAAGTCGCCACCTTGATGAAAGTCGCATAGGCTTCGGGACCGATCGCAGCGGCCATCAGCCACCATACGAGGCCGAGAGCGCCCACGGTCGCCAGGCCGTTGCCAGTGACGCGATGCATGATGGACACCGCCATGTGCGGCCCCCATTTCCAGATGGTCAGGTGCGGCGAGAGGGGCCGGCTGGATGATCGCGCCATGTCTTACCCTTGTCCCAAGAAGCGTTATTTGCGTTGATTCCGCCTCCCCTTAAGAGCGAAGTGCCGCAAGGGCAAGGTGGCGATCGCGCGGAAGGGGGACGTGACTTCTGCGCGGAGGGATAAGAACCCGTTAACCAACTGGCGTTAAGGTCGACTCCGTTCAGACACCAATCCCATCACAGGGGCTTTTGCGTATGCCGTCCTTCGCCACTCAACCCGCTCCCGCCGACTATGTCGCCAGCAACGACCCGGATGGCGCGATCGGTCGCCAGGCGCTTGAAATCGGTAAGTTGATAGAAGCGGACATCGCCGCCGTCGCCGACGCGTTTTTCGACACGTACATGCGCGACACAGGCCTTGCCCAGCGCCTGCCTGCGGGTGTCACTGACCGTATTCGTACGGAAAGCCGCTTCTACGTCGAACAGAAGCTGCTGCATTTCAGCGGAGGCAAATGGACGATTTCGGCCGCCAATTGCGTGCGCCATGCCCGTAAACACGATGTGCCCGTGCGTGCCGTGCTGACCGCCGTCGCCGCCGCGAACGAAAAGATCATCGACCTGCTTTGGGCAACCTGCCGCGACGACGAGTCGCGCAGCCGTCGCCTGATCGGCACGATGTTGCAGGTCGCGATGCTCGACTCGGCGTTCATGTCGAACGTGCTGGTCAATGATCAGGCCGAAGCGCAGCGCCAGGAGCGCGCGCGTTTCGGAACGCTTTTCGAACAACGCATCATGGGTGAGATCGATGGCGCGACTCGTCTGGGCGAATCGCTGCGCGAACAGGCGAAGGATGCCTCGGCCGCGACGCGCGGCATGCTGGGCAAGGCGTCGGAAGTCGCCGCCGCCGCCGAACAGTCCGCGCTCGCCATGCGCGAAGCCGCCCGTACCGCCGCCGGTCTCATCCGCGCGATCGAGGGCGCCCGCACAGAAGTCGAAAGCGCCGCCGATGTGTCGCAGCGGGCCGCGCGCCAGTCGGGCGACGCCGTCGCCATGTCGACCACGCTCACCGATCATGCCAAGTCGATCGAATCGATCCTCGGCCTCATCCGTGATATTGCGGGCCAGACCAACCTGCTCGCGCTCAACGCCACGATCGAGGCGGCACGCGCCGGTGACGCGGGTCGCGGCTTTGCGGTCGTTGCGCAGGAAGTGAAGAGCCTTGCCAACCAGACCGCCCGCGCCACCGACGAGATCGCCAGCAAGATCGGCGACATCCAGGCATCGACGCGCCAGTCGGTCGAAACGAACGAACGCATCCGCGATACCGTCAGCGAAGTGCAGGCAAGCGCCGAACGCATCCGCCACGCCATGGACGCACAGGCGCAAACCGTCACCATGATCACCGCCGCCGTCGATGAAACCGCGCTCGCCGCCGACTCGATGTCGACCACCATCTCGGCGATCCGCCAGGACACCGAAGTCGTCGCATCGGAAATCGACCAGCTCGAACGCGGCTTCGTCAGCGTCGAGGGCAAGCTGTCCAGCCTGCGCAACGCATCGAGCGATTTCGGCCGTCAGGTCGCCTGACGCCCGTCACCAGCCTTGGAGGGGGGAATGGCCGATCCGCTTCGCTGCGGGTCGGCTATTTTTACGTCCAAATCCTGTCGTACCGCGCCCCAAGGCCGGTCAGCAGTTCATATTGCGATAGCCCTGACAGCTTCGACGCCATGGGCAGGTCGTAGACGATATCGACCCAATCTCCCTCGCCGATATCCGGCCGCGCGCTGACGTCGATCGCGATCAGGTCCATCGACACGCGGCCAACTACAGGAAGGCTTACACCCTCTATGATCGCGGCACCCTTGTCCGAAAAGCCGCGCAGATAGCCATCGGCATAGCCGAGGTTCAGGATCGCGATCTCCATGTCCCGCTCGGCACGATAGGTCGCGTTGTAGCCAATTGTATCGCCAGCGATCACCTTGCGACGTTGCAGCACCTGCGCCTGCGGCTGAACGACGGGTCGGATGTGGCCGTGCGCCAAATCCCTCGTTATCCCGCCGTAGATCGCCAGCCCCGGACGCACCAGATCGAACGCATACTTCGCCCCGAGGCAGATGCCCGCGCTGTTGGCAAGGCTGTAACGCTGCGCCGACACCTGTCCGCACACCGAAACGAACCGCTCACGCTGCATCGCATTCAGCGGGCCATCCTCGTCAGCGGACGCAAAATGACTCATGAAGCTCGCGATCGTCAGTCCCTGCGTCAGCGCGCCCAGATCGCCGCGCCAGTCGAGACCCAGCCGGTTCATGCCCGTATCGACCATCACATCGCACGGGCCACCGCCCGCCTCGCGCCAGCGCGCCACCTGCCCCGGCGTGTTGAGCACAGGCCGCGCACGGGATGTCATCGCCCACGCCATATCCTCGTCCCGCACGCCATGCAGCACGG
>CAJYHD010000006.1 GCA_913773715.1 uncultured Sphingobium sp. | reverse complement strand
ATGGCGCCGAACATACCGCCGAAGTTGAGGGCAAGAAGAAACGACAGGCTCGAGCCGAGCCCGTAGCCGGCGGTGCGCATCAGCTGCGGCAGCCAGGAGCCGAGCGCGTACACCATCAGCAGGCAGCAGAAGAAGCATGTCCACAGCGCCAGCGTTCCACCCGCCCGGCCATCGTGAAACAGCGCGGCGATGGAGGATGAGCCCGCTTTAGCGTCCCGCAGGACCAGTTGGCCGCCCGGGACCGTGCGGCCGGGTGCGATCTTCGTCAGAATGGCACTCGCACGTCCCTCGTCCCCCCGACGTATCAGAACGGCGAGCGACTCAGGTAGCTTCCAGAGCACGATCGGGAGCAGACAAAGAGGCACCGCGGCAGTGAAGAACATGGCACGCCAACCAAACGTCGGCAGCAGCCAGATGCCGAGCCCGGCGGCTACCATGCCGCCGACTGCGTAGCCACTGAACATCAGCGCCACGAGCGTCGTTCGCAGGCGTTTCGGTGCATATTCATTCGTCAGCGCCACGGCGTTGGGCATGAGCCCACCGCATCCTAGTCCCGCCAGGAAGCGCATGACCCCGAACTCCGTTGTGTTCCCGACGAAGCCGTTGACGATCGTCGACACGCTGAAGATGGAGAAGCAGATGGCGATGCAGCGCTTGCGCCCGATCCGGTCGCCCAGCGATCCGAAGGTTAGCGCGCCGATCATCATGCCGAACAGCGCCCAGCTTGCGAGCGAGCCCGCCTGGGGTGGGGTGAGGTCCCACTGTTCCATCAGCTGGGGCAGGATCGCGCCATAGATGAAGACGTCGTAGCCATCGACGATGAGGAGCAGGCCGCAGAGGACGACGATTGTCCAGTGGAAGCGGCCGAACGTGGCCTCGTCGACAATGTCGTTGACCACGGTGCCTGCCATAGACCTACTCCCCTGCAAAATCGGTGACGTCTCAGACACGCTCCAGCATGAGCGCGATCCCCTGGCCGACGCCGATGCACATTAATGCCATGGCGTAGCGACCACCGGTGCGATGCAGCTCCTCAACGGCCGTCATCGTAATCCGCGCACCCGACATGCCGAGCGGATGGCCGTACGCAATAGCCCCTCCGTTCCGATTTACGCGCGGATCATCCTGCGCGATGCCAAGATCACGCAACGTAGCGATGGCCTGACTGGCGAATGCCTCATTCAGCTCGATCACGTCGAGCCGATCAAGGCTAATCCCGGTATTCCTGCTCAGCTTGCGCGCCGCCTCGATCGGACCGACGCCCATGATCCTTGGCGCGATGCCAGCTGCTGCCATGCCAAGCACACGTGCGCGAGGACGAAGCCCGTTACGTGATGCGGCGTCTTCGGAGGCGACGAGCATAGCTGCTGCGCCGTCATTTAGCCCGGAGGCGTTCCCCGCCGTCACCGTACCGTCGTGGCGTACCACCGGCTTCAGCTTGGCAAGAGCGCCCAGGCTTGACGCGCGCGGATGCTCATCCTGTGAGAAATCGATCGGATCGCCCTTTCGCTGAGGAACGCTGACCGACACGATTTCAGCCGCCACACGACCACTAGCGATAGCTGCTGCGGCCTTCTCCTGGCTGGCGAGGGCGAAGCGGTCCTGATCTTCGCGTGATACGCGCCACACGTCAGCGACGTTCTCGCCGGTTTCGGGCATGGAGTCGACGCCATAGGCGTGACGCATCGCGGGATTGACGAAGCGCCATCCCAGCGTCGTGTCCTCAATCTTCTGAGAGCGGTCAAAGGCTGAATTAGCCTTGCCGAGCACGTACGGTGCCCTGCTCATGCTCTCGACACCGCCGGCGATTATGAACTGTGCATCCCCGCAGCGTATCGCCTGCGCCGCGATGCCGACAGCGTTTAGGCCTGAGCCGCAGAGGCGATTGACGGTTGTACCTGGCACGGCTTCAGGCAACCCGGCCAAAAGCACGGCCATGCGCGCGACGTTGCGATTGTCCTCTCCCGCTTGGTTGGCACAACCAAGGATCGTGTCGTCAACGGTTTCCCAGTCTACGCCTGCGTTGCGTGCGGCGAGCTCGCGGATGGGGATGGCCGCGAGGTCGTCGGCGCGGATCGATGACAGGCCGCCATTGAGCTTGCCGATGGGGGTACGGATGGCGTCGCAGATGAAGGCGTCAGGCATGGGACCTCAGACGAAGGCGTCGATAATGGCGTCGGCAAGGGCGTTTGGTGCGTCAAGCGGAGCAAGGTGAGCAGCATCGAGCATGACATGTTGAGCACCCGAGATGCGTTCGATCAGGTGCTCGCCATGACCGACGAACGGTGTCGAGGTATCGCGGTCCCCCGAGACGACGAGCGTTGGAACGGAGATTGTTTGCAAGCGATCAGCGATGTCCATGTCACGGATAGCAGCCGCGCACCCGGCATAGCCTGCCGGCTCCATACAGAGCAGGCCACGTCGTACGCTGGCGGCGATCTCGGGCCTGGCTTGCACAAAGCTTGGCGATAGAAACCGCGACATGGCAAGGTCAGCGATCCCAGCTACGCCTTCCTCCCGCACCTTCTCGACCCGAGCCGTCCAGGCGGATCGATCCATCGTTGCCGAGGTGCATATGAGCGCCAAGCCGGTAACTCTTTCCGGCGCGTCCATTGCAAGCTGCATGGCGATCATGCCGCCCAGGGACACGCCCGCCACCAATGCGGCTTCAACGTCAGCTGCATCCATAGCCGCTGCCACGTCGCCTGCGAGCATCGACAGCTCATAGTCTCCTGCCGGGGCATCGGATGCGCCGTGACCACGGGTGTCGATGCGCAAAAGCGAGAACCGATGCCTAAGCGCGGGAATTGCCGCGTCCCACAGGTCCATGTCGGTCCCAATGGAATTCAGCAGCACCAGCGACGGAGCAGCGGTGTCGCCTTCGACCTTCCAGTAGATGTCAGCGCCTTGCGATCGGATGAAAGGCATCAGGCAGCGCGCTCTAACGCGGTTTCGTCTGTGAATGATGCATCAGTCTTCGCCCGCACCTCGTCCACGGTGATGCCTGGGGCCAGCTCGATCAGGCGTAATCCAGGCTTGTCGCATGCGAGAACGGCCAGGTCCGTGATGATCAGATCAACGCACGCCTTGCCGGTGAGCGGCAAGGTGCAGGCCGGCAGTATCTTAGATACGCCTGCCTTGTTGGCGTGATCCATGACGACCACAACACGCTTGACGCCGGCGACGAGATCCATCGCGCCGCCCAGCCCTTTCACCAGCTTGCCCGGGAGGGTCCAGTTCGCGATGTCACCAGTCTCGCTGACCTCCATCGCGCCGAGAACGGCCATGTCGATGTGCCCGCCGCGGATCATCGCAAAGCTGTCCGCCGACGAGAAGAAGCTGGACGTGGGCAGCGCTGTAATCGTCTGCTTGCCGGCGTTGATGAGATCAGGATCGACCGCATCACGCGTAGGAAATGGGCCAATTCCGAGCATTCCGTTTTCTGACTGAAGCGTCACGTCAAGACCTTCAGGAACGTAGTTGGCTACCAGCGTCGGTATGCCGATGCCGAGATTGACATAGAACCCGTCTTGCAGCTCGCGAGCGGCCCTCGCCGCCATCTGTTCGCGGGTCCAGCCCTTCGTATCGCCGGCCATCACGCGTCCTCCTTCTCGCGAACCGTCAGCTTCTCGATCCGCTTCTCGTTGATGGTCGACAGGACGACCCGGTCGACAAAGATGCCGGGCGTGTGGATGCTATCGGGGTCGAAGCTGCCCGCTTCCACGATCTCCTCGACCTCCGCCACAGTGACCCGACCCGCTGTCGCCATGTTCGGGTTGAAGTTGCGCGCGGTCTTGCGGAACATGAGGTTGCCCGCCGGGTCCGCCCGCCAGGCCTTTACGATCGACAGGTCGGATCGCAGCCAGGTCTCGCGGACGTACTCCTCTCCGTCGAAGTTCTCGACGGGCTTGCCCTCCGCCACGACGGTGCCGACGCCCGTTTTGGTGTAGAATGCCGGGATGCCCGCACCGCCCGCACGAATGCGCTCAGCCAAGGTTCCTTGCGGCGTAAGTTCAAGGTCAAGCTCGCCCGAGAGGTACTGCTGCTCGAAAAGCTTGTTTTCGCCCACGTACGACGAGATCATCTTCGCGATCTGTCGGGTCTCCAGCAGCATCCAGAGGCCGAAGCCGTCGGCGCCGGCGTTGTTGGAGATGACGGTCAGCCCCTTCACCCCGCTTGCGCGAATTTCCGGGATCAGGCTTTCGGGATTGCCGGACAGGCCGAAGCCGCCCGACATGATCGTCATGCCGTCGAAAAGCAGCCCGTCGAGGGCCGCCGCCGGATTGTCGTAGACCTTGTTCTTCATGTCGCTCCGATCAGCCCAGGTCACCGCCCGCGACGGGCAGGATGGAGCCGGTGATGTACGATGCCTCGTCCGAGGCGAGGAAGAGGATCGGCGCGATCTGCTCATCGAGCGTCGCGTACCGTCCGAGGAACGTGGACGTCGTGACCTGCTCGACCGCCTCAGCCATCCAGGCCTGCTCACGTGCGTCGTCCCCGTCGGGATTGCGCGGCACCATGCGGGGCGGGGCCTGCGTTCCGCCCGGCGCCGTAGCAACGACCCGGATGCCGCGGTCACCGTATTCCATCGCCAAGCTTTGGGTCATTGCGTTGATGCCGCCCTTGGCCGCCGAATAGGGTACCCGTCGGATGCCACGCGTCGCGTTGGACGAGACGTTGACGATCGTACCCACTCCCTGGTGGAGCATGATTGGCAGGACGGCGTGGCAGCTCCAGAGCGTTGGCATGAGCGATCGCCGGATTTCGGCCTCTATCTGCTGCGGCTCAAACTCGGCGAACGGTCGCATACGGATCGCGCCGCCTACATTGTTGACGAGGATGTCGACGCGGCCGAACTCGGTTTCGGCCGCGCGCATCGCCGATACGGCACCCTCGCTCGTCTCGAGATCGCAAACAAAGGCGCGCGCGGCCCTGCCTGCTTCATGTGCGACATCGGCGACAAAGTCGGCGCGATCGACAAGCATGACGGCCGCACCTTCAGCGGCCGCACGTAGCGCAACGCCGCGGCCGATGCCCTGCGCCGCGCCCGTCACGACCATCGTCTTGCCACGGAACCGGTCGGCAAAGATCATGCCGCAGCCTTTACCGAACTCTCGCTGGGCGCGAATTTTTCGTAGTGGAAGTGCTTTGGCTCAACGCCCTTGTCCCGCAGAAAGGTGCGTACAGCCTCGACCATGGGCGGCGGTCCACACAGGTAGATGTCACAGTCACCGGCGTTGAGGTGGTCGTCCGAAAGATGCTCGGTGACATAACCCTTGAGGGGATGTCCGCTCTCCGGATCGGCGACGCATACCGCAGAGGTCAGCGTCGGCAGGCGGGCGGCCAAAGCGTCGATGCGCTCCATCTCGACCATGTCGCCATCTTTGGTCACGCCATAGATCAGGTGAAGCGGCTGCTCGGTGCCCTGATCAGCAAGGACCTCCAACATCGACAGGATCGGCGCTAGGCCGGTGCCACCGGCGAGGAGTATTGTCGGGCGATCGACGTTTCGCAGAAAGAAGCTGCCCTGCGGTCCGACAAAGCTCATCCGAGCGCCGGGCTGCGCCTTCTCGCTAAGCCAGCTGCTCATCAGGCCGCCCGGAATGTTGCGGATAAGGAAGCTGGCTTCCGCCGCGCCAGGTTTGGAGCTGAACGAATAGGAGCGGTGTTGCCCAGTGTCCGGAACCATCAGGTTCACGTACTGGCCCGGGAGGAAGCCTAGAGCGGCGGGATCGTCCACCCGCAGCGTGAGGATGATCGTGCTGTCGGAGACCATCTCCACGCTGGCAACTTCGCCGCCATGTATGGCGGGCTTCACCTTGCACGCCGACGACGGCACCGGCACTGCGATCACGCAATCGGACGAGACCTGCATCTGGCAGGTCAGGACCATGCCTTCTTCCGCCTCGTCCTCGGTCAGCGCTTCTTCGATGTACTCGTCGCCAAGCTCGTAGCTGCCCTGCTCGCAGCGGCACTTGCATGTGCCGCATACGCCGTCCGAACAGTCCATCGGCAGGTTGATCTTCTGGCGGAACGCGGCGTCGAGCACCTTCTCGCCTGCGTTGCAGTCGATGAAGCGCGTAGCGCCGTCCTCGAAGTTGAGTGCGATACGGTAGCCCATGTGATCCTCTCGAGCCCGGCGTCAGATGTGATAAATGTCGATCACCTGGCGGATGTAGTCGTTCTTGAGCACGACCTTCTTGTTGGTAATGACCGGCTGATCACCAGTCGCGTCGATGGTGTAATAGGATGTCCCGAAGAAGCTCAGCGTCTCCTTGTAGCGGTGACTGAGCGTATGCCAGTTGAACCGTACCTCAAGCACACCGTCTGTCTCGCTCGTCACCTCAATGTTTGTGACGGCATGGTTCGTACGTGGCTCGGGCATACTTGCTCCCGATCGCTCGGTCTTGATGCGGAAGACGCGATCTTCCAGCCCATCCCGATTGGGATAGTAGATCAGCGAAATCTCACGCTGAGGGTCTTCGACCAGTTTGTCGTCGTCGTCCCAAGCCGGCATCCAGAACACTGCGTTGGGCGCGTAGCAGGTCAGCCATTCATCCCACTGCCGATCGTCGAGCAGCCGCGCCTCCCGAAAGAGGAACGCGGCAACCCGGTCATAAGCGAGTGTCATGCTGCCACCCGCAAACGGTCGACCTGCCGGACAGTGCTGCCGCCGTCGCCACCATCGTCCTTGTCGAGGGCCGCGATCAACGTCTGCGCCCAATATTCGTGCTGCCGCACGAACAGACCCTCATCCTCGCTGCGATTGCCGCTGAGCGTAGGCTCTAGACCCATCGCCGTGGCGTTCTCATCAGGACCCGCGATCCAGTGCGTAGCGCCGCGGCTCAGATCATTCCACAAATCGCCTGCGCCTTCGTAGGCGGTCTGGCAGGAGCGGAACTCCTCCAGATCGTCAGGCGTGCCCATCCCACTGACGTTGAAGAAGTCCTCGTACTGACGGATGCGAAGCGCCCTTTCGGCGTCCGCCTCGCCTTTCGGCGCGAAGCAGTAGATCGTGACCTCGGTCTTATCCACGCTCACCGGACGGATGACCCGGATCTGCGTCGAGAACTGGTCCATCAGATACACATTGGGGTAGAGGCACAGGTTGCGCGTCTGATCGACGATCGGCTTGGCACGCTCCTCGCCCAGTCGCTCCGCCAGCTCCTCGCGGTGTGCGTATACGGGGCGAACCTCAGGGTTGAGGAGCCGTGTCCACAACAGAATGTGGCCGTTGTCGAAGCCGTAGACGCCGCCAACGCTCTTCGACCAACCATCGGGGTCGACTGCCTTGGTGGCCTCCTCCTTGCGCCGGCCGGTCGTTGCCGAGTAATTCCAGTGGACTGCGCTGACGTGATAGCCGTCCGCGCCATTCTCCATCTGAAGCTTCCAGTTGCCGTCGTAGACGTAGGATGAGTTCCCGCGAAGCACCTCCAGCCCTTCTGGCGCCTGGTCGACCATCTGGTCGATGATCACGCGGGTCGAGCCAAGCCAATCCTCCAACGACTGCACGTCGGGGTTGATGCTGCCAAACAGGAAACCGCGGTAGTTCTCGAAACGCGCTACCTTGGTCAGATCGTGCGAACCCTCAGTGTTGAACGCCTCGGGGTAGTCTCCCGTCTTGCCGTCCTTAACCTTGAGAAGCTTGCCCGCGTTGCTGAACGTCCAACCATGGAACTGGCAGGTGAAGCTGCCCTTGTTGCCATGCTTCTTGCGGCAGAGCATCGCGCCCCGGTGCGCGCAGGCATTGATGACCGCGTTGAGCTGGCCAGTTTTGTCGCGCGTGATGATGATCGGCTGACGGCCGATGAAGGTCGTGAAATAGTCGTTGTTCTCCGGTATCTGGCTCTCGTGGGCGAGATAGACCCAGTTCCCCTCGAAGATGTGCTTCATCTCGAGGTCGAACAGGGCCGGATCGGTGAATACGTCGCGTCGGCAGCGGAATGCGCCCGTGGCGGGATCGTCAACGACCGCGGTTTCGAGGCGTTCGCGGATATTTGCGCGAAGGTCGGTCATGGTGCTTCTCCTTTGCGACGAATGTCAGGCGACGGCGAGCCGGGCGCGGTTTGAGAAGGCCTCGTCGTCTGCCACCTCAGCGCGCTGCAGCTGGAAATCGAAAGCGATGTGAGCGCTGTCGCCCTGCCGGTTCGGCACGGGCAGCAGGCCTTCGCGGGTGCCGAAGGCGAAGTCGTCCGCGGCGAAAGGATCGTCACCGAAGTTGATTTGTGTCGTCAGCTGCCTGTAGCCGGGAGCCTCGATGAAGAAGTGAACGTGGGCAGGGCGATTGCCGTGTCGACCCAAGACCTTCATCAGCTGATCTGACGCACCACCCGGCGGGACGCTATAGCCGTTCGGCATCTTGGAATGGAACGAGTAGCGCCCATCGTCGCCGAGCTTGATCCGCCGGCGGTTATTGAAGGGCGTCTGTTCGTGGGTCGGATCGAAGTGCGAGTAGAACCCACGCGAGTCCGCGTGCCAGACGTGAAGTATGGCATTCTTCACCGCCTCCCCGTCAGGTCCCGTGATCTGACCTGTCATGTAGAGGGTGGTCGTCTCATCCGGGTCATCCGTCAGATTGGCGTCGTTCTCGACTAGCGGAGCGCCTTCGACGTAAAGGGGGCCTTCGATCGTACGCGGTGTGCCGCCGGTCTTGCCCGCCTCCGCATCCTTGGCGTCCATGTACAGGTCGAGGAAATGCTCGATGCCCGTACCGGGCATGAGGAGGCCAAATTCTCCGGCAGCCGATTGCAGATAGTTGACCGCACTCCAGACCTCGTTCTCACTGATATCGTGACGGACGATGATCGTCATGGTTGCTTCGACGAGATCGCGCATGATGGCCTTCACCCGAGGATTGCCGTCGGTTGACGCTGTACCGGCAACGCGGTCGAGCAGGTCCTGGATTGCGGGGGTCTGTACGAAGGAAACGTCCATGGGGGTCTCTCCTGGAATTCTATCTGGTCGCCGCCTTGGGCGGTCTATCAGTTGCGGCTGCTTCAGCGGTCGTCGTCGTGGAGCGATGACGGGTGGCGGCACAGGGCAGTGACCCGCATCGTCATGAAAGGGTAGAGCGGCAGGCTCATTAGAATGTCATGCAGTTCGGCATTCGAAGCGACATCGAAGATGCTGACATTCGCGTATTGGCCTACGACCCGCCAGATGTGCCGCCATGTGCCCGCACGCTGGAGATCCTGGAACCGCGCCTTTTCGGCAGCTTTGAGGCGGGCGCCTTCTTCGGCGTCGAAGCCGATCGGTATGTTCACGTCCATCTCTACCTGGAACAACATGGTCGTCAGGCCCTCTCTGCAACGACGTGGAGTGTGGGTGCGGTGCGGTCTCGACGATGGAAAGCCACGCGGTCCTCATCGAGCGCCACACCGAGGCCGGGACCGGTCGGGACCGCGAGCTCGAAGTCGGCGTAGCGAAGCGGTTCTGCCAGTATGTCCTGGGTAAGCAGCAACGGACCGAACAGCTCTGTGCCCCATGCGAGCGTCGGAAGGGTTGCACACAGATGGGCCGACGCCGCTGTCCCGACACCGCCTTCAAGCATCGTCCCGCCGTAGAGGCCAACACCGCCGGCATGGGCAATCGTCGCGACAGCATGTGCGGGTAGCAGACCACCCGATTGCGCGATCTTCACCGCGAAGATGCGGGCGCCCGAGCAGGCGGCAATAGCGAAGGCGTCACAGGGACCATGTAGCGCCTCGTCCGCCATCAGCGGCACGATGTGCTTAGCCGACAGCCGCGCCATCGATGCGTGCGCATGCCTTGCGACTGGTTGCTCGACGAGGTCGACACCGGCATCTTGCAATAGACGCATACCGAGATCGGCCTGTGCTTCATCCCAGTTCTGGTTGACGTCGACACGGACGCTGCCGCGGTCACCAACCGCCTTTTTGATGGCAGCGACATGCGAGACGTCGTCGCGGACCGATCGCTTGCCGATCTTGAGCTTGAAGATGTTATGCCGGCGAAGATCGAGAACGCGCTCCGCTTCCTCGATGTCGCGCGCGGTGTCACCGCTCGCCAGCGTCCGCGACAGTCTTCCGGTTGCGTGGACGCTGGC
>CAJYHD010000005.1 GCA_913773715.1 uncultured Sphingobium sp. | reverse complement strand
GGCTGCCGTCGCCGAGCGATCGCGAACTGGACGGTGCGCGCTACCAGGGTCGTCGCATCGCCGAGACCGCGATCAAACTGCAGGGATAAGGAACGGGATCATCCGCCCCGCGCCGTCCCAGGTGGGCTGCGGGTCGGATGATCCGTTTGCAAGGAAAGGGTCGGCGTTTGGGATTGCGCGCCGGCCCTTTTTACTGCGCGCTAAAGGAAGATGCGGCGCAGCCGCGTTCTGCGGATGATCTGCCACGCTGCCATGGGAAGAAACAGGGCGAGGGTCGCGAGCCAGACAGGGCCGAGCCAAGGTGAAAGATAATGGATCACCGCAACGTGGAGGTACATGATCACCAGCGAAGCGCGACCGATCCAAATCAAAGGCTGGAACGATGCGATCAACGCGGCAAAGCGAAAGATCAGCAGCGACGTCGCTATGCCCGCGCTGATGGACAGCAGGGGAAACCCATAGTCCGCGACCTTCATGTTGAGTGTGGGAAGCATTCCGGTAAGGCCCATCAAGGCCAACGCGCCCAACAGCAGGATCATGCTATTTTTCCACGGAACACGCGGCCATGCTGCGCCCACCCAGAGCAGGATGATCGCCATCGGCACGCTTAATAGACCCAACGGAGAAAGTTCCGTCTCATAGCCGACGCCATAGGCTAGCGCGGCCATCGGGATCAGCACCAAAGCCCATCGCCAGTCCAGCGGATCGGGTATACGCTCCTGAAGCCCGTTAAACAGGATGCGGGCGACCATGAGGCACGGCACGAACCAGAAGATGGTGAAAGGTCCGCGTAGCCATGTCCCACCCAGGAGGATCGGTATCAGGTCATGGGGCCACTGGTGAAAGATCGGTAAACCACCCTTTGTTCGCTCAATCAGCTGGTCGGCGACGAGGATCAGGATCAGGAATGCCGCATAGGGGCGCATTTGCGTCGCGATTTGTCTGCGCAGGAACCGCCTTGAAGGATGCGGCCGCGACAACATGCCCGACAAGAGGAAGAAGAGCGGCATGTGGAAGCTGTACATCGCGTCGCGCAACGCTCCGCCGGTCCAGACATGGCCGGTCACCACTGCGATGATGCCGATGCCGCGCGCCACATCGACCCAGTCGAGCCGATAGAGCGGTTTCGCGACGACATCCCCCCTGTTTTCCATAGCTTCATCCGCCTATAGAATGGTGCGCTTGCGTCAATTCACCTCTTCAAGTTTTGCGAACGGAAACATTCTTGGCCCTTCTGTCCGATCAGGTTCTTTTTATCGATGGTGAGGCCATCATCCTCGACAAGCCAGCCGGTCTGCCGGTTGATGCGCCGCGCGATGGAGCGATGTCGCTGGAAAATCATCTTGCTTCGCTGACGTTCGGTTTTCAGCGCTGGCCGCTTGCCGTGCATCGGCTGGACCGGGATACCAGCGGATGCCTGCTGCTCGCGCGCAATCCCAAGGCGCATAAGCGTTTCGCTGCCGAGTTCGAGGCGGGAACGGTGGAAAAGCGCTATGTCGCGGTGATCGACGGGTTGCCGCAAGAGGCGGAAGGTACGATCGCGCTGTCGCTCAAGAAAGTCAGCACGCCCACGCAGGGCTGGCGGATGATCGCGGCGAAGGCGGGCAAGCCTGCCGTGACCCACTGGCGTAAGCTAGGCGAAAAGGATGGCCGGGCGCTGATCGCCTTTACACCGGAGACGGGCCGCACGCACCAGATCCGCGTCCATGCCCAACATGGCCTTGGCTTCGGCATCGTCGGGGATCCCGTCTATGGCAATGGCGAGGGCGCGATGCTGTTGCACAGCCGGTTCCTAAGCATACCGCGCGGCGAGGCCAAGCCGCCCGCGCAGGCGACCGCCCCCCTGCCCGCCACCTTCGCCGCAGCGGGCTTCGACGAGGCGCTGGTGGAGCAGGCCGGTCTTTGACAGCGATCCCCGTCACCCGCTCCATTGCGATCGACAGCGAGGAGATCGTCGAGAGCTTCGCGCGATCGTCGGGCGCGGGCGGACAGCATGTAAACACGACTGACAGCGCGGTGATGCTGCGGTTCGACGTGGCAGGATCGCCTTCGCTGCCCGATGCGGTCAAGGCGCGGCTGTTCGAACTTGGCGGGTCCCGCATGACTCGCGAGGGCGTGCTGATACTGCGAAGCGAAGGATCGCGATCGCAACTGCTCAACCGGCAGGAGGTGCGCGAACGGCTCCTCGCGCTGATCCGCGAGGCGACGTTCGTGCCCAAGAAGCGCAAGGCGACCAAACCGACCAGGGGATCGAAGGTCCGCCGGGTGGATGCGAAGAAGGCGCGCAGTTCTGTGAAGCAGGCGCGCGGCAAAGTACGCCACGACTAGCCTCTTGGCGTGGCCGCTCCTATATCCGCCAACATGTATGATTTCGCCCCCACCGATGTCGCTGATAAAGCCACACTCTACGCCGACCTTGTTTCCGCAGCCGACGCCTTGACCCGAGACGAGCCAGATGGCGTCGCCAACATGGCGAACCTGTCCGCGCTGATCTGGCAATTCCTGCCCAACCTCAACTGGGCGGGGTTTTATCGCATGGTTGGTGGCGAGTTGGTGTTGGGACCGTTCCAAGGGAAGGCAGCGTGCATCCGCATCCCTGTTGGGCGAGGTGTCTGCGGTGCGGCGGCTGCCACCGGGCAGACCCAGCTTGTGGAGGACGTCCACGCCTTTCCCGGACATATTGCATGCGATGCAGCCAGCGCGTCCGAGATTGTCTTGCCAGTGCTGATCGAGGGTGAAGTCGTAGCCGTCCTC
>CAJYHD010000004.1 GCA_913773715.1 uncultured Sphingobium sp. | reverse complement strand
CGTGGCGAGCTGGCCTTCCCGGGCGTGTGGGTTCGCACCATTGTGCCTCAACCAAGGCTTGCTCCGTCATCCGCATAAGCAACGGATAAAGTGTTCCGGACTGGAGCCCTGTCTGCTTCATCAAATCATAGCCATGACGCCACTCGTGGCTGTGCGCCGAGAGCGCTTCCAATAGGAGCCGCATCTGTCGCGAGGGGCGTCGGGCACGAGCCATAGCCGAATGTCACATATGTAGAGTTATCCGTCAATGGTTACTTGCTAGTCCGAACCGCCATGAGGCCAACAATCTAAAAGGCGCTTGAGACCAAGCGATGACATCGCGTTTCTCAGACGACGTGAGGCTTGAAAACCGACGCGACTTCCCAGGCCTGAATCCTTTTTAAGCAAGCTGACGACCTGCAGGGGGGGGCATCTGCCTGCCCCGATCGGCGCACTTGCTAAGATGAACGAGTGGCCGAAGGTGGGAAGCGAGAAATGAGCCCCGAATGGCCGGAACTGGGTCCCTCTCACCGCGTTGTGCTGGCAGAATAGGGTCGATCCTTGGAGTGCGTCGCCCAGGCGGTGTTCGGCGTCGTCTGCATCGTAAAACGCAACTCGCCACCAGCCATGATCTCGTCGTGCCGCAGATAGGCGCGCGTTACGGGTATCCCGTTCAGCATCACCTTCCCGACATAAGGATGCCGGTCGTCCAGTTGATCGGCGATCATGGTCAGCTGCCGCCCGTTGGGCAGGGAAAGCACGGCTCGATTTAGGAAAGGACGACCGATCACATATTCCAGGCTGCCGGGCGTCACCGGGTAAAAGCCCAGCGCAGTAAAAACGAGCCAGGCGGACATCTGGCCCAGATCGTCGTTGCCGGACAGCCCGTCGGGCGTCGGGCGATACTGGCTTTCGACGATTTGCCTCAACCGCGCCTGTGTCCGCCACGGCGCGCCGGCGTAGGTATAAAGATAGGCGACATGGTGGCTGGGTTCGTTGCCATGGATATACTGACCGATCAGCCCGGCAATGTCCTCGGCATGACTGTAATCGAGCTTTGAATTATCGAACTCGAACATCGCGTCCAGCTTGGCGATGGTGGCCGCATCGCCGCCGAGCGCGGCGACGAGTGAAGCCTGATCCTGCGGCACGAACCAGCTATATTGCCAGGCATTGCCCTCGGTATAATCCGATCCGTAGTTGATCGCCGTTGGATCGAACGGCGTGCGGAACGAGCCGTCGCTCTTCCGTGCGCGGATGAAGCCGGTTCGGGCATCAAAGCTGTTTCGCCAGTTGCCTGCACGCTTTTCGAATGTCGCGGCGATGTCGGTACGGCCCATGGCGCGAGCCATCCGTGCGATCGTCCAGTCGTCATAGGCATATTCGACAGTCTTGGAGGCGGCCTCCGGCTCATGATCGATCGGCACATAGCCGCGCTTCATATATTCGCCCAAGCCTCCGTACGGCGCATAGGTCGCGCTCGCGACCATTGCAGCAAGCGCTGAGTCGGCATCGAAACCTCTGATTCCCTTCAGATAGGCGTCTGCGATAACGGGCGCAGCGTGATAGCCGATCATCGTCCACGTCTCGCGCCCTTGGAACTGCCAGACGGGCAGGATGCCATCAGGACTGTCTTCGCGACTGGCCACGAGCGATCGGACGATCTCGCTCGAGAGGCTGGCCGGCTGAATGAGCGTCAGCAGCGGATGCTCGGCGCGGAACGTATCCCAAAGCGAGAAGGTCGAACGGAATGTGTAGCCTTCCGCATGGTGCACTTCATTGTCGGGCCCGCGATAGCGACCGTCCGCATCGCTGGCGACGGCGGGTGCCAGCAAGCTGTGATACAGCGCAGTTGCCACGGACTTCGCCATCGGGGCAGGCGCGTCGAACTTCACCGTATCGAGGGCTGCGCGCCACGCCTGTGTGGTCTTTGCTCGGATGGCATCGAAATCACCGGGTTCGCTCGCCAGATTTGCGATCGCGCCCGCCTCATCGACCGATGAGATTGCACTGATCACTTCAAGCGGTCGGTCCAGGGGGCCGAAATCGAAGCGGGCGACCAGTGCGCGGCCGGCGCGCTCCGCAACGGCGTCACTGTCGCTTCCCGGTCCCTGGAAGCCCTTATAAGTGACGTCCGTCTCGGTCGAGACGAACGCGTGCCCTTTGAGCGGCACGGAAAAACGGATCGCAAAGCACAGCTTACGGTCGGGCGCCCAGCCGCGCGTTTGTCGGCAGCCGGTAACAATTCCGTCGGGACGCAGCCTGATCGAGGACCACAGGACCTTGCCAGGGTAGTTGTAGAGCGAGCTACGCAGATCGAGCACCAGATGCATGGACGGCGCGCCGGACACGGCACGATATCGGGCGACGCCGATCCGTGTCCCGGCGGTCAGCTCCGCCTGGACGCCTCGATCCTCGAGCTTGACGGCGTAATAGCCTGGCCGCGCGACCTCTGTCGCGTGATCGTAGCGCGATCGATAACCGGACCCGGGCTTGCCGGCGTTGCCGGGCTCCAGTGGCACGCTATCCCCGCTGACCGGCATCATGAGGAAATCGCCGAGATCCGAATGCCCGGCCCCGGAGAAGTGCGTCAGCGAAAAACCTTGGATGGTCGGATCTTCATAACGATAGCCCGCCGCATGGCTGTAGCATTCTCGAACGACGCAAGTTGTGTCGGTATCGGGCGAAAATTGCACCATGCCAAAGGGAGCGACCGCTCCGGGAAAGGTGTGACCTTCTCCTCCCGTGCCGATCATCGGGTCGACCCGATCATAGGTCGATTGCGCGTACAGCGGCATCGCGGGAAGACTGGCGAGCAGGGCCAGCACGGCCCCCTGACGGGAATGCTTCATCGCCGCATTAAAG
>CAJYHD010000003.1 GCA_913773715.1 uncultured Sphingobium sp. | reverse complement strand
GCGCAGGTCCGCGTCGGTCAGGCGCAGCTGTCGACTGCGCAGACCAACCTCTCCATCGCGCAGATCGTGTCGCCCGTGACCGGCGTCGTCCTTTCCCGCGATATCGAACCGGGCCAGACGGTCGCCGCCTCCTTCAACGCACCCGTCCTCTTCACCATCGCGGAAGACCTGACCAAGATGGAGGTCGAGGTGTCGGTGGACGAGGCGGACGTGGGTCAGGTGAAGGAAGGCCAGAGCGCCAATTTCTCGGTCGATGCTTTCCCCGGCCGCAATTTCCCCGCGACCGTCTCGCGCGTGAATGTCGGCTCGAACGCGTCGAGCAGCAGTTCTTCCTCGTCCACATCGAGCACGACGACCAGCAGCACGGCCGGCACCGTCGTCGCCTACACTGCCGTGCTGCGTGTCGATAACAAGGACGAGATACTCCGCCCCGGCATGACCGCCACCGCTGACATCGTGACGCAGGAATTGCACGACGTGCTGATCGTCCCGAACAGCGCGCTCCGCTTCAAGCCGAACGACAGCGCTGGCCAGGGTGGCGGCATCACCAGCCAGATCGTTCCCGGCCCCCGCCGCTTCCGCCGGGGCAAGGCGCAGCAGGTGAACTTCGGCGTCGGCAGCAGCCAGACCGTCTATGTTCTCGACGCGGATGGCAATCCCAAGGCAGTGCAGGTCACGGTCGGCGCGACCGATGGCGCGCGCACCGTCATCACCGGCGGCGACCTGAAGCCTGGCTCGCGGGTCATCACCGGCCAGCTTGCCGCCGGACAGAAAGCCCCTGCCGAAGATCAGCGCGACTCGAACGACCAGGGCGGCGACAAATCGCGCGCGCCCGGCAATGATCGTCCCGCCGATCGCCGCCGCAATTCCTCCACTGACGGCAGTCCCGCGACCGTGGGCAAGCTCGGTAATTCGGGCGACGCCGCGCCGGAAAGCGCACCCGTCGCGCCGACCCCCGGCCAGTCCGCGCCCGCCGATACGCGCGGCACCGGACGACAGAGCGGAACCTGATGGGAATGACGGACGATCCGATCATCGCCCTGCGTGGCGTGACGAAGGTTTATGGCGACGGCCCGACCGCGTTCCAAGCGCTAAAGGGGATCGACCTCGACATCGCGCAGGGCGATTTCGTCGCTGTGATGGGGCCTTCAGGTTCAGGCAAGTCCACGACGATGAACATTCTCGGCTGTCTCGACGTGCCATCGGGCGGACAGTTTCTGTTCAAGGGACGCCATGTCGAAACGCTCGCCCGCGACCAGCGCGCACTGCTGCGGCGGCGCTATCTCGGCTTCGTGTTCCAGGGCTTCAATCTCCTTTCGCGCACGACCGCGCTGGAGAATGTCGAGCTGCCGCTGCTCTACCGCGGCGACGATCGCAAGGCGCGCTATGATGCGGGCATGGCCGCGCTCGACAAGGTCGGCCTCAAAAACTGGTGGGACCACACGCCTGCCGAGCTTTCCGGCGGTCAGCAGCAGCGCGTGGCCATCGCCCGCGCCATTGTGACGCGCCCCGATGTGCTGCTCGCGGACGAACCGACCGGCAATCTCGACTCGGAACGGTCGGTCGAGATCATGGAATTGCTGACCGACCTCAACCGCAACAGCGGCATCACCGTCCTCATGGTCACGCACGAACCCGACATGGCCGCCTACGCCCGCACCATCGTTCATTTCAAGGACGGCCTAGTCGAGCGCATCGAGCAGGGGGCGAATGCCTGATGCTCGGCACCACCGTCATTCTCGCATTCCGCGCGATCAACCGGCACAAGCTGCGCAGCTTCCTGACGACCCTCGGCATCATCATAGGTGTCGCGGCGGTGGTAACCATGGTGACGCTCGGCAATGGTGCCACCGCCGCCGTGCGCGAACAGATCAGTTCGCTCGGGGCCAACGTCCTGCAATTACGTCCGGGGCAAGGCTTTGGTCGCGGCGGCGGCGGCCCGCGTCCGCCCGACTTCAAGGAACGCGACCTCACCGCGATCGAGAACCAGTTGACCGGCGTCCGCGCCGTCGCGCCGGTCGTGCAGTCGAGCGGAACCGCGATCTACGAAGGCAATAACTGGTCCACCACCGTCTATGGCACCACATCGGCCTATTCGCAGGTCCAGCAGTGGAAGGTCGCCGACGGCCGCCTGTTCGAACCGGATGAGGAAGAATCCGGCAAGGCCGTCTGCATCATCGGCAATACGGTCCGCACCAACCTGTTCCAGAGCAACGATCCCCTCGGCAAGCGGATGCGGATCAAGGGCGTGTCCTGCCAAGTGATAGGCGTGCTGACGACGCGGGGTCAGGGCGGCTTTGGCGATCAGGACGACGTGATCGTCATGCCGATCAAGTTCGTACAGCGCCGCTTCACAGGCGATCGCGACATCAGCCAGATCATGGTCGCGGTGGACGACGCCTATGACAGCGCCGCCGTCCAGAGCAGCCTTGAAGAACTGATGCGCGAGAGGCGCAAGATCAAGCCGGGTGATCAGGACAATTTCAACGTCTTCGACACCAAGCAGATCAGCGACACGTTGACCGGTACGACGACCATCCTGACCCAGATCGTCGGCGCGGTCGCCGCCATTTCGCTGCTGGTCGGCGGCATCGGCATCATGAACATCATGCTCGTTTCGGTAACAGAACGAACTCGGGAAATCGGCATCCGCCTCGCCATCGGCGCCGTTGCGCGTGAGGTGCTGATGCAGTTTCTGGTCGAGGCGATTGTGCTGTCCTGCCTTGGCGGCCTCATCGGCCTGTTCCTCGCGCTGATCGCGTCGGTATCGCTCGCGCCGCTGATGAAGGTGCCCTTCCTTTTCGACATCAAGGTCAACCTCATCGCCTTCCTTTTCTCTGCCGCGATCGGGGTCGTCTTCGGCTATTTCCCCGCACGTCGCGCAGCTAGCCTCAATCCCATCGACGCATTGCGCCATGAATGACGGATGGCGGCTTTTCTGAACGTATGTTCAGCCAAGCCTCTGTTTCGATACAATTTTCGACAAGTTTGCGCTGTCCTTGGGACAGGTTTGCGACAATCGCCTCCTATTTCTGACTTCGACGCCGGAAACGGCGCCCGAACTGAAAGGAGCAGATACCATGTTCAAGAAAATCATGATGGCGCTGGCTACCACCACGCTTGTCGCAAGCCCGATCGTCACCGCGCAGGCACAGGCCGCGCCCCATCGCGAAACCGTTCGCGTCGTGAAGCAAGGCCCGCATGGCCGCACTGTCGTCAAGCAGCGGACCGTCGTTCGTAACAATGGTCACCGTTGGGCGAAGGGCCAGCGCTTCGACCGCCGCTATGCGAACAACTATCGCGTGATCAACAATTATCGCGACTATCGCCTCTCCAGCCCGCCGCGCGGCTATCACTGGGTCCGCTCGGGCAATGACGCGATCCTGGTCGCGCTGACAAGTGGCATCATCGGTGCTGTCATCGGCAGCGCGATCCGCTGACAAAAAGCCGCAGCCCCCGGATGATCAGTCCGGGGGCTGCGACATGATCGAGATCAAACACGGGATGTTAAAACCTCGCTAGCTAGAATGACTGCAATTGGCTTTCTAACTAACGGAAATTTCATGACGCTCTATCAGATCATGTATATCAGCAGCGTCACCGTCTCCATGACGGCGGACGAATGCGCTGGCATCGCCAAGGCCTCCGCCATCCGCAACTCTGCGGACGACGTCACCGGCCTGCTGCTCTTTAACAGCCGCCGCTTCCTCCAGGTTCTGGAAGGCCCGCGCGACGCGGTACAGCGCACCTTTGATCGCATCAGCCGCGACGGCCGCCACAGCGCGATCGTGAAGCTGCGCGAAGCAACGATCGAAAATCGCGAATTCGGCCAATGGGGCATGGCCTATGACGATCCCACCCGCCCGAGCGAGAGCCTGAAGGACAAGGTCGCATTGCTGCTCGACCAGGCTGGCCCCTCGACCCGTGCACATTTCATCGGCTCGGCCGAGATGCACAGGACCGCCTCCGCCGCGTGAAGGCACCCCGATTGGTAGAACCTGTCTACTTCACTGTCGCTTCTCCGTTTTTCTTCGCGCTTGCCTTTTCCTCGCCTTTCCGTCATAGGCCCGCCTTCGCTCGGCTCCCTGATCGGGTTGCTGACCGAAAAGATTGCAAGACGACAGCCGGAGGGGCGTTCCACATGGGGTGGGCGTCAGCGATCGGCCAACAGATGAGGCTATGATGGCTCTGTACGAGCACGTCTTCCTTGCGCGCCAGGATCTGGCACAGGCGCAGGTTGACGCACTGGCGGAAACCGCCACCAAAATCGTCGAGGACAATGAAGGCAAGGTCACCAAGGTGGAAACCTGGGGTCTGCGCAGCCTCGCGTACAAGATCGCCAAGAACCGCAAGGCTCACTATGTGATGCTGAACATCGACGCCCCTGCCGGTGTCGTCGCGGAACTGGAGCGCCAGACGCAGATCAACGAAGACATCATCCGCTACATGACCGTCAAGGTCGATGAGCTGGAAACCGGCCCGTCGGTCATGATGCGCAAGCAGGAACGCGCCGAGCGTGGTCCGCGCGGTGATCGTGGCGACCGCGGCGATCGTGGCCCGCGCCGCGACCGCGAAGACGCTGCTGGCGAATAAGGAGATCTGACAAATGGCACGCCCGTTTTTCCGCCGCCGCAAGAGCTGCCCCTTCGCCGCCAAGGATGCGCCGAAGATCGATTACAAGGATGTTCGTCTGCTTCAGGGCTTCGTGTCCGAACGCGGCAAGATCGTCCCCAGCCGCATCACGGCTGTCTCCGCCAAGAAGCAGCGTGAACTGGCTTCGGCCATCAAGCGCGCCCGCCACCTGGGCCTGCTGCCCTACATCGTCAAGTAAGGGAGTAGAACCCCATGGAAATCATCCTGCTCGAGCGTATCGAGAAGCTGGGTGCGATCGGCGACGTCGTGACCGTCAAGGACGGCTATGCGCGTAACTATCTGCTGCCCAACAAGAAGGCGCTTCGTTCCAACAACGCGAACAAGAAGGTCTTCGAAGCCAATCGCGCGAAGATCGAGGCTGACAATGCCGCGCGCCGCAGCGACGCTGAAAAGGCTTCGGAAGGCGTCAACGGCAAGCAGATCGTCCTGATCCGCCAGTCGTCCAACGCCGGCCAGCTTTACGGTTCGGTCGCAGTCCGCGACATCGTGGAAGCGCTGCACGCCGAAGGCATCACCAACGTCACCAAGGCGATGGTCGTGCTGGAACGCCCGATCAAGACGCTCGGCCTGTTTGACGTCAAGGTCGCTTTGCACCCTGAAGTCGCCGTGACGATCCAGGTGAACGTTGCCCGTTCGCCCGACGAAGCCGACCTTCAGGCCCAAGGCGTGGACGTGATGGCCGACCTGTTCGAAAAGGACGAGGCTGGCTTCACCGAGGATTATGATCCCAACGCTGAACCCGGCGAAATCGCCACGGACAGCGAAGAAGAAGCGACGGCTGAAGAAGCCTGATC
>CAJYHD010000002.1 GCA_913773715.1 uncultured Sphingobium sp. | reverse complement strand
CGGCGGCAAGCTGGATGCGGGCGCGCGCGACGCCGCGCTCGCCCGCCTCAAGCCCGCCGACGGGGTCAACGACCTCGCCCCTTGCGATCTCATGATCGAGGCGGCGACGGAGAAGGAGGAGATCAAGCGGCGCATCTTCGCGCAGGTGTGCCCGGTGCTGCGGCCCGACGCGATCCTCGCCTCCAACACCTCGTCCATCTCGATCACGCGCCTCGCGTCGGGCACCGACCGGGCCGAGCGCTTCCTCGGCATCCACTTCATGAACCCCGTGCCGGTCATGAAGCTCGTCGAACTGGTGCGCGGCATCGCCACCGACGAGGCGGTGTTCGAGCAGTCGAAGCGCTTCGTCGCCAGCCTCGACAAGACCATGACGATCTCGGAGGACTTTCCGGGCTTCATCGTCAACCGCGTGCTGATCCCGATGATCAACGAGGCGATCTACACGCTGCACGAGGGCGTCGGCTCGGTGGAATCGATCGACGCCTCCATGCGGCTCGGCGCCAACCATCCGATGGGCCCGTTCCAGCTCGCCGACTTCATCGGCCTCGACACCTGCCTGTCGATCATGCAGGTGCTGCATGACGGGCTGGCCGATTCGAAGTACCGGCCGTGCCCGCTTCTGGTGAAATATGTCGAGGCCGGGTGGCTGGGTCGCAAGGTGAAGCGCGGCTTCTACGACTATCGCGGCGAGACGCCCGTCCCGACCCGCTGAAAGGCTGAGGGCATGAGCGACACGACCCGCGATTTCAACGGCACGCCCCTGTCCGACGGCGACAGCAATTGCCTACGGGATGCTGGCCTTAGTATCAGGTCAATCATTACGTCGTTCGCAGGGGCGATCGAGCAGACCGTGTCGATCGCCCAGGCCTTGCGTTTATATCAGCCGGCGTAGGTGTAGGCTGTTTTCACGGTCGTATAGAACTCGGCCGCATAGCGCCCCTGCTCGCGGCTGCCGTAGGACGAGGACTTTCGACCACCGAATGGTACGTGGAAGTCTACTCCAGCTGTCGGCAGGTTGACCATAACCATTCCAGCTTGGGCATTTCGCTTGAAATGCGAAGCATGTTTAAGGCTGCTCGTCGCGATGCCTGCGGACAAGCCGAAGCGCGTGTCGTTTGCCGTTTCCAAAGCTTCGTCGTAATTCTGCACCTTGATGACCGTAGCCACAGGTCCGAATATCTCCTCTTGGCAGATCGACATCTTGCTGGTCGCTTCGGCGAAGAGTGCTGGCTGGATGTAGAATCCGGGCGTCTCCCGGTTAAGACGGTGACCGCCCGTGACGAGCCTCGCGCCTTCCTTCTGTCCGAGTTCGATGAAGCGGAGATCCTGCTGGAGTTGTCCATCATCGACCACCGGTCCGACATGCGTCTCATCCTTGAGGGCATGGTCGACCCTAAGGCCTGCCATACGAGCCACCAGCGCCGCCACGAAGTGGTCGTGAATCCCCTCCGTCACGATCAGGCGTGAGGCCGCGGTGCAGCGTTGGCCCGTCGAAAAGAACGCTGAGTTAACTACGGCCTCTACGGAGATCGCCAGATCGGCGTCGTCTAGAATAACGAACGGATTTTTGCCGCCCATTTCAAGTTGGTACTTGCGCTGGTGCGCAATTGAGGAGGCGGCAACTCGGGCGCCGACACCGGTTGAGCCAGTAAAGGAGATTCCGGCCAAATCGGGACTATCGAGCAGAGTCTGACCAACATCCGATCCGCGCCCCATGACGAGGTTGAGCACTCCGTTCGGCAGACCCGCCTGCTTCAAGATATCGACCAGAGCCCAGGCCGAACCAGGCACGAGCTCGGCAGGCTTGAAAACCACGCAATTACCATAGGCTAAAGCCGGCGCGATCTTCCATGCGGGGATGGCGATAGGGAAATTCCAGGGTGTTATGATTCCAACAACACCAATCGGCTCGCGTGTGATCTCGACACCCACATTCGGCCTAGTCGAGGGCAAGCACTCGCCCATAGGCCGAAGGCACTCCCCCGCATAAAAATCAAATATCTGCGCCGCACGAACGACTTCGCCGATGCCTTCAAGCAGCGTTTTGCCCTCCTCCCGCGACAAGAGGCGGCCAAGCTCGCCCTTCCGCAGGAGGATGAGGTCGGAAGCCCGCCTCAAGATCGCATGACGCTCTAGAAGTCCAGTCTGCGACCAGTTCGCAAACGAGGCCTTTGCGGCCGCAACGGCTTGTCGTGCGTCATCAACGGACCCTTGAGCATAAAGACCCACGACGTCCCGCGTGTCGGACGGATTGATGTTGGGTACGCCGTCCATACCCACCCAGTCGCCACCGATTAGATTCTGATGGATCGTCATGATTTCAGGCCGTGGCAGGCGGTGCCGCAGGCACCTTGGCGAAAGCTGCCTCGATCGAGACTTCCAAAATGCGTAGGGCCTCCTCCAAAACCGATTCCTCGATTGTCAGAGGGGGAAGCAGGCGGATGACGTTGTAGCGGACCCCGCAAGAGAGAATGATGAGACCACGCTCCTCAGCTTCCGCCACGATCTGCGACGTCAGCTGCGGCGCGGCTTGGTACCCATCGGCATCTTCGACCAGTTCGAACGCGATCATCGCGCCATTGACACGGACGTCTCCCAGGCGCTCCATCCCTTGGCGAGCGGCGAGGTCGATCAGGAACGAGCCTACGCGTTCCCCGATCCAAGTTGCCCGCGCGCAGAGCCCCTCGTCCAAAATCACGTCAAGCACAGCGTTCGCAGCCGCGACGGAAATCGGATTGCCTGCATAAGTTCCGCCAAGTCCGCCTGGATGCGCGGCGTTCATGATTGTCGCCTTACCAACCAGAGCAGAGAGCGGGAAGCCACCCGCCAGACCTTTGGCCAGCGTGACTAGATCGGGCTTCACGCCGGAATGCTCGATGGCCAAAATCGTGCCGGTGCGAGCCATGCCTGCCTGAATCTCGTCGGCGATGAGGACGATCCCATAACGGTCGGCCCGGTCGCGCAGCCCCTGCAACAGGGACGCGGGAGCGGCATTGAAGCCCCCCTCCCCCTGTACGGGCTCGATGATGAAGGCCGCAACGCGTTCGGGATCCACATCGGACGCCAGAAGATGATCCAGCGCCCGCAGGGACGCCTCAACGTCCACGCCCGAGAAGGCCGCAGGGAATGGTACATGGAAGACTTCCGCCGGAAACGGCCCGAAGCCCTTCTTGTAGGGAGCCACCTTACCAGTCAACGCCATGCCCATCATCGTCCGGCCGTGGAAGGCGCCGGTGAAAGCGATGACGGCCGACCGCTTTGTGTGGGCACGGGCGATCTTGATCGCGTTTTCCACGGCTTCGGCGCCAGTGGTGACGAGCATGGTCCGGTTGACCTCGCCTGTGTCTACGATCGTATTGAGCCGTTCGGCCAATTGGATGTAGCTCTCGTAGGGCGCCACGTGGAAACAGGTATGCGTGAACTGCTCGGCCTGCCGCGCCACAGCCTGCATTACATGGGGATGACGATGACCTGTGTTATTGACGGCGATGCCCGCTGCGAAGTCGATGAAGCGCCGACCCTCGACATCCCACAATTCGGCGTTTGCAGCCTTCTCGACAAATATGGCCTTAGTCGCCACGCCTGCCGCAACTGCATTCTGTTGCCGTGCACGCAGTGCCTGTGCCTGTCCCATCATCGTCCTCCTGGATTGAATGGGGTAGAGGTAGCACCGCTCTAAATATTGCGCAACGTTGCAATAATTTGGAGCGCATTATTTGCGGAGCCAAGGCGGATCACGCCAATGCGCTCGCTGGGCCAGTGAGCGAACTCAGTTGGCGCATGTGGACCTAGAGCATTTTCCGATCAGTCTGGATCGTAGCCTGCGGCTTTGAAGTAGTTGGCGCATTCGGCAGGCTGGAAGAGCGGAATGAGGGTGCCGACGGCTTTCCAGAGCGCCTCGACCGTTCGCTCGGCCTTGGCCCGCATGGGCGCCTTGAGCTTTGAGAAGGCCGTCTCGATCGGGTTGAAGTCGGGGCTGTAGGGCAGCAGGAAGCGCCTACGTCTTTGATGGCCAATCGCAAGCCCTCGGCTTTGTGGGCCGGAAGGCTGTCCATCACGACAATGTCGCCGGGCAAGAGTGTCGGCACCAGGACCTGCTCGACATAAGCCCGGAACGCCACGCCGTTCATCGGACCATCGAGCACCATAGGGGCGGTCATGCCCGTCAGGCGCAGAGCGCCGGTGAACGTTGGCGTCTTCCAATGGCCGTGCGGAACGCCGGACCGGCAGCGTTCACCTCGCGGCGCGCGGCCGAAGCGCCGTGCCGTCTTCGTCGACAGGCTGGTCTCGTCGATGAAGACAAGCTTGGCGGAATCAAGATCGAATTGATCGTCGAACCAGGCCTGGCGCCGCTTCAGGAGATCCGGGCGCTCTTGCTCGCTCGCGTGCACGGTCTTTTTTTCCACGTCAGTCCATGCCTGTCAAAGAAGCGCCAGAGCGTGCCGATCCCGACCTTGAGCCCCCGCTCCTCGGCCAGACGCCGTTGCATCTCGTGCAGCGTGATGTCGTCCTTGCCGTCGATCAGGCTTTGCAGGAACTCGGCTTGCGCCTCGATGCGACCCGAGCACCTGTCCCCGCCCATCGGCAGGGGATCACTGCGGCCTGCACGATCCTGCGACCGCCAGCGCACAGCCGTGGCAATTGCGATCCCGAACCGCTCGGCCGCCGCATGCGTCGAGGCGCCATCACGCATCGCCCGCAAAACCCGATGTCGAAGATCAATCGATAACGCTCGCGCCATACACGCCTCCCTTCCAATCGACAGAGGGAATCGCGAATGACGCAAAGACTCTACCCGGCCGGAAAACGCTCTAGATCAAAGATACGGCGGCGAGCAGGCCGAGATCACCACGGCAGTCGTCGATGAAACGTTGCGGAAGCGATGCGGAATGCGGCTGTCGAACAGATAGGACTCCCCGACGCGCAGAATGCGCACTAGAGTGCCAACCGTTACCTCAATCTCTCCTTCAACAACGATGCCGCCCTCGCTCGAGGCGTGCTGCAGGAGGATTTCACCCGTATCGGCTCCCGGCCCATAAACCTCATGTAAAATCTGCAGATTGTGCTCCTTCGCGTCGCCCACCTGACGAAGGGAGAGGTAGCCGGGACTGCGAATTCGCGACGTTAGATCGATCAGACCGTTCGCAGCGAAGAAGGGACCAGCCTGCTCTGCAGAGCGGCTGTCGTTGAAAAAGTCAGACATGCTGACGCCGAGCCCGCCAAGGATTTTGCGCAGAGTGGATACCGAAGGGCTCGACTTATTTTGCTCGACCACCGAAATCTGCGCATGAGGCACACCGGCACGTTCCGCAAGGCCGCGCTGAGACAGACCTGCCTGCGCCCGAAGCGTTCGAAGCCGACCGCCCACATCGAACTCTTTATCCGCCATATATACCCTGCGCTCAATATATCATGCATATGAGACTGCTATGAGCAGTCACATCGCATTCCGATAGCATCGGTAAAGAGCAGGGTATCGCACAAAGCTCTCGCAATCGTGGAGGCGGCTCCCCTTTTTTCGAAAGCCGCCGCCCTTGCAAGTGTCAGTCGAGATTGACCCAGACTGACTTCGTCTGAGTGTACTGGCTGAGGGCTTCAAGGCACTTGTCGCGCCCGTTGCCGGTCTGCTTGAAGCCCCCCCAGATCGACGTCATGTCGCCATGATCGAAGCAGTTCACCCAGACGACACCCGCCTCAACGTCACGTGCGAAGCGATGGGCCTTGCCCACGTCGCGCGTCCAGATTGAGGCAGCGAGCCCGTAGATGGAATCGTTGGCAATCTCCACGGCCTCCTCGAGGCCTGAGATCGGCATGATCGCCGCAACCGGTCCGAAAATTTCCTCCTTGGCAATCCGCATGGAGTTATTGACACCGGTGAAGAGGGTCGGCTCAACGAAGGCACCATCGGGAAGAGCGTCGAACCGCCCACCACCAAAGCGAAGCGAGGCACCCTCGGCGCGCCCAACGTCGATGTAGTCGAGCACGCGCTTCTGGTGGGACGCCGTGACCAGCGGGCCGATCGTCGTCGACGGGTCCAGCGGATCGCCGAGGACGAAAGTCTCGCGCGTGCGTGCGGTGAACCGCTCCACGAAGTCATCGTGGATGCTTTTGTCCACAAGGATGCGCGAGCCGGCGTTACAGACCTCCCCTTGGTTTCCGTATATGCCATTCACGGCATATGTTACCACGGTGT
>CAJYHD010000001.1 GCA_913773715.1 uncultured Sphingobium sp. | reverse complement strand
GGAGAATTTCCCGTTCCTGAAGAAATCGCTCTTCGGCCGCAGCCAAGGGTTTCATAACGTGGGAATCTTGCGACAGGCGCTGACCGAGCGCGGTCACCCACTGCCGGCAACAGGTGAAAGACGTTGACGCACACGGTAGACCGATCGGACCGCGTCACTCGTCGCTCCGCCATTGCGGCGGCGCTGGTCGTTGGGAGTGTCGCCGCCCTCCAGCCGGGATGCGCTGCAGGTAACTCGTTACCATCGACGGATCGTCAAACCGCGCTGGCACGGGCCTTTCTACAGGCGATCAGCCAAGGACGCCTGCCCGCCTATCTCAAGGAGTTCGGCGCGACGCGGCCGGTCGTGCAGGGGCTGAGCGACACGCACGGCAGCATGCTATTAGAGCGGTTGAGCGGGGTTTCGCTGCCGCTCTCTGCGGGAAATTATCTGGTCCACGACCAACAGCGGATCGATGTCCTGCTCCCGCGCGCGGAACAGGCGACCGATGGCATGGTCGGCGCCGCCCAGTTCGTCTTCGTGGAAGCCGGTGACGGTCCTCAATTGAGAATGGTGGTGTTCGGCCCTTCAGGCGATCGGGCGCCGGCCGCTACGGTCGTACGGCCGGGTAGTTCCAACCGACAGGTCCAACAGGCTTACGACACGCTGGCGGCCAATGCCGGGGGAACCTTGTTCTTTGCGGCCGGCACGCACCGGATCGCGCTCGTGCTGACGTCCCGCAACGTGCGCATCGCTGGCGCCGGCATGGGCACGACCATCCTGATGCCCGCCGCGAACGATCGCCCGGTGCTGGAAGGCGCCTATAATTCCGGTTCCTGGACGATCGTCGAGATCGCCGATCTGTCCGTTATCGGCGAAGGCGGGGGCTGTGGCTTTCAAGCGGGCCACGTACAGCGACAGGCACAGGACGAATTCGTTGGCCGCACCCTGTTCCGTAACGTCCGTTTCGAGCAGCTGGGTACCTGCATAAGCAGGCCCTACGGCCAAATCGGACTATGGTTGCAAAACTGCGTGTTCGGTGCTGCCGATTATCATCTCAGTTCCATCGGCACGACCTCTCCCGGCGAACCGATGCACGCCGGCAACCTGGTTGCGCGAGATTGTCATTTTTCCGGCGCCTCCAAGGCCGTTTTCTTAATGAGAAGTAGCGCGGTCGGAACTGGGCAAATCACGCTCGACAATTGCATCATGGAACTGAATCCCGGGTACGTCTTCTACATAGATGCGCTGAACGGCGTCGAAGGCGTACCAGGCATGCTGGTGCAATCGTGCTGGAACGAGCAGAACGCAACGGCGTCATCCGTCACGGTCGATCGACCACAACCACCCGTCTACGCTTTCCTCAAGAACACCAGTCTCGTCCGTTTCGAGGACACCCCGATCGGCAGTCTCAAGCTTGAGAATTCGACGGTGGTGACCCGGGATTGCGCACTGGATCAATTGAAGGCGGTGTCGGCCGACCGGATGTCGACGCTGACCCATCAGGATGCGAGAGGCTTCGGAACCTTCGCTCCCAAGGGCCTGGTCGCCAGCATCGCAGCCGCGTATCAATTCGGCCCCAACCGGGCGCTATCCTTCGCTATGCCGCTGCGGGCATGGGAAAAATTTGGTGGCAATCGGGGTCAGCCGCTGCTGTCGCATCGCGGCGGCACGATCGCCGTGCAGGGTGGCGCGATGCAGGCGTCCCGACCGATCCAAGCGGCGACACATCGCGGGGTCGACCAAGCCCTTCGCGTCGAGCCGGGCGAGCACGTTCACCTTCTGCCCAAGGGCGCTGTCTCCCGGGGGCAATGGATCGCATGGATCATCGATTGCCGTCTCGCTGCCGGCCCACCGGTGGCGTTGACAGTCACTGGTTCGGCGGGGGTCTCGTTCGGCTTCCCCATCGATCACGCGGCACCGCGCAGCATAGCGGGCATGACGTGGTGTGACGCCCCGGTCGAGGAACTCCATTTCGAACTCGCGGGCGCCGATGCGGGCCGATCGACGATTGAGATCGGTCGATACGAAATCACCATGTTCGGGCACCGGCAGGATGCGCTAGCCTATCTCAGTACATCGACGAGGGGGGTCGCATGACCCTTGCTTCGTCTCCCGGCGCGGCGGATGGCCGTCCGCCGCGGTTAACGTTGATAACCGTGACGTATAACGGCGCCACTGTCCTGGACGATTTCTGGGCGTCGCTGCGCGCTCAACACGGCGTCGATTGGTCCCTGATCGTCGTCGACAACGCCAGTACCGATGGCACGCTCGACAAACTGGCCGAGATCGAACCGCATCCACAGGTCACGGTCATCCGATGCGCCGACAATACAGGTGCGGCTGAGGGAAACAACATCGGCCTGCGCCACGCCCGTCAGCAAACTCAGGACTACATCGTCCTGTGCAACAACGACATCCTGTTTGGTCCTGAGGTGCTGCTGGATCTGGTGAACGCCAAGCAGGCGCTACCGCCCGGCGCCCTGACCCCGAACATGGTCTTCGAGGACAATCACGACCGTATGTGGTTCGAGCGCGGGGAGATCTCAACGCGTTTCGGGATACGCTGCCTGCACATCGCGGCCGGCGATCGCCGTGATCTTCGGATCTACCCGACCGATTACGCGCCAACGACCTTCGTCCTGTTCGATCGCGCCGTGATCGATGCCGTCGGCGAGATTGACAAGGCCTATTTCGCTTACTGGGAAGATGCCGACTATATGTGGCGCCTGAGAAAAGCGGGGTTCGGCATCTGGGTCGATGCCGGCACGACGATCGTTCACAAGGTCAGCCAATCGTCTGGCGGCTTCGGATCGATCTACTCGAACCGGCAATATCATAAGAACCAGTTGAGGTTCGCACGAAAGCATTTCGGCGCGACGATGGTTTCACTCACCGTCGTCTCATCGCTCGCTAGGATCGCGGCACGTTTGCTGCTGCGGCTCGACCAGCCGCGCATGACGAAAGCAAAACTGCAGGGGCTCTGGGACGGCACCATCGCCCAATCATACCGCCCGGAGGGCTGAAACACGCTATGGCGTTGGCTTCGTCAACGCTCTGTGCCATCAGCCCCCCAGAATGTCTGGCAATCCGTCATGATCACGGCCCCCCTTCCCACGTCGGTAGCACGACGCCGTCAAGGAGAGGCGCACCTGCTGGCGGTGCTGCGCTGTCTGTCGGTGCTGGCGTTGATCCTCTTCGTGCCGTCGGCGCTTCGCTACCACCTGAATTTCTCCTCCTACGCCCCAGGCGTGCTGGCCGGGTGCCTGATGGTAACGCTGCTGGGCGCGGTTGGCATATTCGGACGTATTCCGGGCCGCGTATTGAGTTCAGGCTGGCTGCTGGGACTGCTGGTGCTCGGGATTATCGCGATGCATCTGGGCCTGTCACTGTTTCAGTTCCCGGCGGACCTGAGCCGCGCAATCACGTCGCTGGCCGGGATCGCACTGATGGCAGCCGCTGCGCCGATCGTATTCCAGACGATCTTTAACGCAGAGGAGGCGGTGCTGGCGGATACGCTGAGCATTGTCAGAGGCATGCTGCTGGTCATGGTCGCCATGTCCGTCCTAAACTATCAACCCGCAGGGCCGCTTGCCTCCGAACGTCCGGTAGA